>NZ_JASLCN010000316.1 GCF_030151805.1 Fluviicola sp. | reverse complement strand
ACGAATTATTTGATGGTTCAAATCCGAGTTTGTTTCACCGGGATTCTGTCAGAGCAGCGTATCACCTCGATCAGCGCGTGATGCACAAAATTGTTAAGAAGGCCAAGTATATCAATGAATTGATGGTCGAAACGTTCCGCGACAACATGTATCTGGACCCGGAAAAGCGGATTAATTTAAAAATTCTCGATTCCATTATCCGGAAGGAACTGGTGGCGGATAGATTACCGGATGAGTTCAAATTCGTGGTTGTGGAAGAAAACAACGAGCCGGTAAAATTTAAAAACGCATTAAGCGATTACGATATCAAATTAGATACGGTCAAAGCGCAGTCGACGATGCTTTTCCCAAATAAAATCCTGGAAGATAAACTGACCTTGCATGTGAGTTTCCCGCACAGTCGTTTGTTCGTCTTGAAATCAATGGGAAGCTTGTTGATTGTGAGTTTGATTCTGGCAGTAATGATTATTATCACAATTTCTTACATGTTCCGTACCATTTTAACTCAAAAGAAGTTATTCGAACTGAAAAACGATTTCATCTCGAATATGACGCATGAGTTTAAAACACCGATTTCCACGATTTCATTGGCTTGTGAGGCCATGCACGATCCGACGATGATGGGTGGCCAAACGGAAAATGCAGCTCCTTTTGTGAAGATGATTCAGGAAGAAAACAAACGTTTGGGTGTGTTGGTTGAATCAATCTTGCAAAGTGCGGTGATTGATCGTGGCGAGCTGAAAGTGAAAATGGAAAAGGTTCCGGTGATCGAAGTGATTCAGTCGGTAGCTAAAACGGCGTCCTTCCGGATTGCTGGTTCTGACGGCGAACTGATTCTGCAACTTCCTAAGGAAGAGGTGTATATTCAGGGAGATCGGATGCACTTTACCAATATGGTGAATAACCTGGTAGATAATGCAATTAAATACAGCAAGGACAAAATTCATGTAACGGTGAAACTGGAAGTATTCCCCGAGCGCCTGGAATTGTCCGTGATAGATAAAGGAATTGGTATTAAACGTGAACATATCTCGAAAATATTTGATAAATTGTACCGTGTTCCAACCGGAAATGTTCACAATGTGAAAGGTTTCGGTTTGGGCTTGAGTTATGTGAAAGCACTCGCTGATATGTTCGGATGGAGCCTTCATGTAACCAGTCAGGTTGGAGAGGGTTCAGAATTTCGTGTAACAATAAAAAGATAATTATGGCTAAGCAAAAATCAATTTTATTAGCAGAAGACGACGACAACTTGGGTCAATTATTACAGACTTTTTTAAAAGCTAAAGGTTATCAGGTTGAGCTTGCGCGCAATGGAAAACACGCATATGAAAAATACACAGACGGACATTTCGACTTCTGTATTTTTGATGTGATGATGCCGGAAATGGATGGGTTTACATTGGCGAAGGAAGTACGCTTGATCGATCCGAAAGTTCCGATTCTTTTCCTGACGGCAAAAGCAATGAAGGAAGATAAACTGGAAGGCTTCGAAAGTGGTGCGGATGATTACATGACCAAGCCTTTCACAATGGAGGAATTATTGGCGCGTATTGAAGCAATTCTGAGAAGAACAGGAACTCCGGATACGGATGAAAGTGAAATTCAGCAGATCGGAACCATTCAGTACGAACCGGTTTCGCGCATTCTTCATTTGAAAGACGAACAAAAGAAATTGACAACCAAAGAAGGACAATTGCTTCATTTGTTGTGTAAAAACCGCAATGAGGTTTTGGACAGACAAGCCGCTTTGCGCGCAATCTGGGGAGATGATAATTACTTCAACGGTCGTTCTATGGACGTGTATATCGCCAAATTGCGTAAGCTTTTGAAAGAAGATGAGCGCATTGAGATTTTGAATATCCATGGAAAAGGATTTAAACTCATTGTTCACGAATAGAAAAGGTTCGAAAAAGTTTAAACGTTCAAATTTTGGACTCTTTGAACTTTTGAACATTGGATCTTTCAAGATAAGAACTATATTCGCTTCCGTGATGCGGAAAAGAAACCTGAAGACCCGTCAGCCGATGGGTCTTTTTTCGTTTGAAACAAGCCTGATGTTGCTGCTGATTTTTGCACTAAGCAGTGCGCGTTTGTCTGCCCAGGAAGTGTTTTCTATTTATTACCCAAGTGGTGATTCCAAACTTCTGGAAGAGAACAAACAACACATTCAGAAATACATTTTTTCCTGGAATCTGAAGAAAATAGACAGCCTTCAGGTCATTGGTTTTGCGGATTCAACGGGAAAGAAAAAACTCAATTTCCGCCTTTCGAAAAAGCGCGCCGACCGGGTGAAAGAATACCTGGAAAAAATTCTACCGGCTAAAACACCTGTTTCCAGTGTTGCGAAAGGAGAGGAAAATGCGATCCGGAATCCGGATGAAAATCACCGCAGAGTCGAAATTCACTTATTTTATGCAGGAAAAAGACTGCTTCAGGATACTGCGGATCAATACGAATACTTCGGAAATACGAAAGTGTGTTTTGTGCTTTCGGATTCGATCATGAAAAATTGCAACATCATTCGGGTCAATGACGGGAGAGCCAATTATGTCATCCTGGAAATGGAACCGCATTTGTTTTCCAAAAATCAAACCTATTATACGCTTACGAAGAATTCGCAGTACGCGAAAATGGTGAAATGGAAATTGGAAATCAGCGGAGAAGGCTGGTGGCAGCACGAACGTTACCGGGCCAAAATCAAAGAAGCCGATTTTGAGTCTTATGGGATTCTGACCAAAAAGCGAATCCGGGAAGAT
>NZ_JASLCN010000313.1 GCF_030151805.1 Fluviicola sp. | reverse complement strand
GCGAGCATTTATTTGTGCAACTTGTCCCGACTTTTCGGGATTTGCGGAAAAAAATCACCAGAATTCTTGTACAAAACTTAAAAATATACAATGAATGAAATTTCAGGTGATGACTTTTCGATAGAATTGATATTTAAACCTTTGTGTTCTTTCACTCTTTGAGGTTAAAATAAGGCTGGATTTATAAACCGCAGAAGAAAATGCGAAAGCATTTGAAGACGAAGACGCCTTTTTTATGAAAAGAGTGGTGGAGGTAAGCAGAGAGCAAAGATTTATAAGTTACCTGTGTTAAATACATAATTCCCCTTACCGGTCGCTTCTTTTTTTATAAACCTCTAAATCATTGATTTTCTTAAAAAGCGAGTACGGTAGCCGAGCAAAAAATCTGTGCATCTGTGGTAAATGGAACGTGTTGCACTTCAGAAAATAACTTGATTGCGAATAATGCAGATATCCGGATACATCGCGTTCCACATAATTTTATAAAAATATGTAATTGGAAAAGCTTACTGAGCAGGGGCGAAGTAAGCTTTAGGCTTTCTCAATCAACCGTGAATTGTAATACTGCACATCATCACTCACTTCTTCCCGGATCCATCCCGGAAGCTCAAACGCTTCATCTTCCGATTCCAGTTCCAGTTCAGCAATGATCAAACCTTCCAGTTTTCCGTGAAAAATGTCGATTTCCCATTTCTTTTCACCGATAATCAGATCAAAACGTTCTTTTTCGAGTACTTTCGGGCAAAAATTCTGTAACAACTGATTGGCATCTTCAAAGGGAATTTCATACTCGAACTCATCTCTCGAAATGCCGCTTGATTTTCCTTTGATGGTGAGATAACCTTTCTCTCCTTTGGTGCGGACACGAACTGTTTTCCCATCGATCTCGGAGATATAACCCTGCCGGATTTTTTTAGACTGAAGGTATTTGACCACGTCTAATAATTCATCTTTGACCAGGAATTTACGTTCTATTTCTTTCATTGTGCCAGATATTAGGGCTCTAAGACTTCAAGAGCTAAGAGTCAAGACTAATTTAGTTTCATTGAACTAAAGTTTTGGCTTTTCAAGTCTTAAAAGTTCCGTGTCCAATTTTGACTAATTTACGATAGATTTTGGGAAGTTCCCCGGATCGGATTAAAAATACGCATAGACATGTGTCTATTAGCCCAGTCACAGCAAGGGTTTTCGTGCGAAATGTCAGAATAATTACGACCTTGCAACCAATCAGGGATTGCTACAGATTAAGAAATATAGTTTGTCTATTCTCAATTTGACATTATCTTCGCAAGATGCAGGTAATTCTGACTTTCGACTATGAATTGTTCTTCGGAACGGCAACTGGAAGTGTTCAAAAATGTATGATTGAGCCAACCGACCGCTTGCTTGATCTTTCCCGCAGGTTTCAGATTCCGATGGTCTTTTTTGTCGATGTGGGTTTTCTGATCCGATTGTCGGAAGCCAAAGAAAAATTCCCGGAATTACAAACTGATTTTAACCATATTGCTTCACAGCTGCAGGAAATGGAAAGGTTGAATGGTGAAGTTCAGCTGCACATTCATCCGCATTGGGAAAAATCGTATTACGACGGTGAAAAATGGGTAGTTGTTACGGATGGAGCTTACAAATTGTCGGATTTTCCAGATGCTGAAGCAGAGTCTATTGTCCGGAAATACCATGCTTTTCTAAGCAGTCTGATCAAAAACAAGATAACCACTTATCGTGCCGGAGGATGGTGCATTCAGCCCTTTTCGCAAATAGAACAAGTTTTCCGGGAATTGGGAATCGTGTGCGATTCAACCGTGTTTCCGGGAGGAAAGTTTGAATCTGAGCATTATCAGTTCGATTTCACAAAAGTGCAGCCGTTTTCCAACCCTTACCGTTTTCAGTCCGTTGTGACAGAAGTGGTTTTAAACGGGCATTTTCTGGAAATTCCGATTGCATCGTGGGAATTTTCTCCTTTGTTCTATTGGAGGCTGTATATCTGGGGAAGATTAAACCCGAAAGACCACAAAATGATAGGTGACGGATCGTTTTTGGCACAACCGGGTCGAAAAAAATCGGTCTTATTGAATAAAACATGGAATCATGTGAGTTCTGATGGCTATTATGCATCTATGCTGAAAAAGCAGGTGAAATGTTACAAGAAAAGAGAGGTGAAGACTTTTGTAGTGATTGGTCATCCGAAAGGAATGACACGTTATTCACTTAAAAAACTGGAATCATTTATAGCAGATACGAAAACAAGTCATGAATACGTTAATTATTCCGCATGCATTTCGTAAAAGCAGATTCAAAAGAACTAAAAGAGCAGTGGGACCGATTGGTTTTTCAAAACAATGCTTCGGTGTTTTCCGAATCCGGGTACCTGGATGCCACTTCTGAAAACTGGATGATTTTGTATTCGGATGATCTGAAATCCGGAATGGCTTGTCCGTATGTGGTGAAAGGTGGTGTTTCCGTTTTGGTAACTCCTTTTTTCAACCGGTTTATGGAATGGATCGGAGAACCTGTTCCGGAAGAGGAATTGGTAAAGGTTCTGAAAAGCGAATTCAAGGTGGCAGATCTTCAGGTTGGAAGAGGTTTTAGCCTGAATCAACGCATTTATCAGCGATTGGAACCGGGAACCTTGAAATTGAATCAACAGGCGAAACGTTCGTTCAATAAAGCAAAGGAATTTTCCGTGAAGCAGGAAGTAATTATTCCGGTAATGATGCATTTACTGCAAACAGAACTGGCGAACAGAATTCATGGAATCAGTGCTGTTACACTCCCGATACTGGAAAAATTGGTGCTTCGTTACGAACATTCACGCCTCGGGCAGTTTAACCTGTACAAGGAAAATGACTGGTTGGGAGGAATCTGGATCCTGGAAACGGATTCAACCGTACTTTATTTAAAAGGAACAACAACTGAAGACGCTAAAAAGCTCGGAGGAATGTATAAATTAATGCTTACAGCTATCGAATATGCTGATTCTAAAGGAAAAGTGTTCGATTTCGGAGGTTCAAATGTCGAATCAGTCAGAAGGTTCAATCTGAACTTCGGAGCGCAGGATGTTGTATATTCACAATTGAGCTGGAACAATGCTCCGTTTTGGTGGCGGACATTAAAAATGATAAGAGATAAATGGACAAAAAAGTAATTTTAATTACCGGAGCAACCGGTGGTTTAGGTTCAGCAATGGTGAAGCATTTTGAAAAACAGGATGTGAAACTGGCTTTGCATACATTTCAGCAGGAACCGTTTGACGTTGCATGCGAACATGCGTGGTTCAAGGCCGATTTGAGAGACGAAAACCAGGTTGCGAACCTCATTGCAACCATTTTGGCAAACTTCGGAAAAGTCGATGTGTTGATCAACAACGCAGGAATTTCCCGGAACGGAATGAGCTGGAAATTATCACCGGCCGAATTCAATGAAGTGATTGCCGTGAATCTGACAGCTCCGTTTTTGTTATCTCACGGTTTGATTCCGGGAATGCGTTCAAGCAATTACGGACGGATCATCAATATTTCATCGGTTGTTGCACAAACCGGAGTTCCGGGAACAGTCGCTTATGCGGCAAGTAAAGCCGGTATTTTGGGAATGACAAAAACCATTGCGAAAGAGCTGGCAAGTCAGCCGATTACCTGTAATGCACTTGCCCTCGGATACTTCGATCAGGGAATGATTTCCGAGGTGTCGGAAGAGCTGCAGCAGCAAATCATTTCGCAGATTCCCAAGAACAAATTGGGGGGAGTAGAAACCATTTTATCTACGATTGACTGGCTTCTCACAGATGCTTGTGATTACGTGACAGGGCAAACCATTTCTTTAAACGGCGGGTTGTTTACCTGAGATTTTAGCTTAAATTTGTAATGATCAAAATGAATTCTGAATCGTGATATTTCCAAAGAAAAATATGCCCCGTTGGGTAATCGTGTGTATTGATTTGGTTATTTCAGCTGTTTCATTGTTAATAGCCTACTTAATCCGTTTTGACATCAAGGCGGACGCTGAAATGTGGTACAGTGAACTGGCAATTGTCCAATATTCGATCATCTTGTTTTTTGTAATTCGTTTCGTTGTTTTTTACTCGTTCGGAATTCAAAAAGGAATCGTCAGACACACTTCTACCTCTGATTTTAAGCGACTTTTTTTAGCAATCACCACCACATCTGTGATCTTTGCAATCATTGGAGTGGTGAGGTATTTCTGGATTGACGGTTACTACATGTTCCCGGTTTCGATCATCATCATCGAATACGTTTTCTGTTTCTTCCTGATGGCCGTTTCCCGCTTTGTGGTGAAATTGCTTTACCTGGAATCTGTCAAATCGGATATGGAACAGAAATTTGTATTGATTTACGGAGCAGGTGTTTCCGGATTGATTGCAAAAAGAATGATTGAAAAAGATACACGTATTCATTTCAAAGTTTTTGGTTTCCTGGATGATAATCAACGGATTTCCGGAAATCGGATCGAAGGAGCGGAAGTTTTTCATACGGATGAGTTAGAAGAGATTCTCGCAAAGAATACCATTTCACAAGTAATCATTGCCATTCAGAACCTGGCTCCGGAAAAACGGAATGTCATCGTTGAAAAGTGTATCAATGCAGGAGTTGAAGTGAAAAAAGTGCCGAGTCCGAAAAGCTGGATCAATGGAACCTTTACTTCGAAACAGATTGCACAGATCAATATTGAAGATTTATTGAGTCGTAATCCGATTGTTTTGAACCAGGAACAGCTGGCTACGGATTTGAAAGATCAGGTGATTCTGATTACGGGTGCAGCCGGATCTATCGGTTCAGGAATTGTCCGCCAGGTATTGGAATACGAACCGAAACTGGTTGTTTTACTGGATCAGGCAGAGTCAGCGCTTTACGACCTGGAATTTGAATTAAACCAATTGAAAGATATTCCTCCGTTTGAAATTGTAATCGGAGATGTGTGCAATGAAGAACGGATGCGTCGCTTGTTTGAAGCGTTTGATCCATCGTGGGTTTTTCACGCAGCGGCATACAAGCATGTTCCGATGATGGAAATGAATCCGTCTGAAGCAGTCCGAAACAATATCCAGGGAACAAAAATCCTGGTAGACTTATCGAATGAGATTGGAGTTTACAAATTTGTCATGATTTCTACTGATAAAGCGGTAAACCCGACGAATGTAATGGGAGCGAGCAAGCGAATTGCCGAAATCATTGCACAAGCTGCAAATAAGAATAAAACACAATTTATCACAACCCGTTTCGGAAATGTGTTGGGGTCGAACGGATCCGTTATTCCGCTGTTCAAACGACAAATCGAACAAGGCGGCCCGGTAACGGTAACGGATGAACGGATTACGCGTTATTTCATGACCATTCCGGAAGCGTGCCAATTGGTACTCGAAGCCGGAATTATGGGAAATGGCGGTGAAATCTATGTGTTCGATATGGGAGCATCGGTGAAAATTGTTGATCTGGCGAAAAAGATGATTCAATTGTCGGGATTGGAGCTTGGAAAAGACATTGAAATTACGTTTTCAGGTCTGAGACCGGGTGAAAAATTGTACGAAGAGTTGTTGAACGATGCCGAAAATGTTCAGGAAACCCATCACCCGAAGATTTTAATTGCAGCGGAAAGAAATGCAGATGATCAGGTGTTCCAGATTATTGATAACTTGTTGGATTCCGTTGGAAAGGTCGATAATCTGACTTTGGTAAAACAAATGAAAGAGATTGTTCCTGAGTTTGTTTCCAATAATTCGGAATACAGTGTACTAGATAAAAAATAAGTCATGTTAGATTCCTATAAATTACAAGTTCGTTTTTCAGACTGCGATATGATGCAGCACGTAAACAATGCAGTTTATCTGAATTACTTTGAAGAAGCCAGAATCCATTATTTCCGCCAAATGCTCGGTACTGACTGGGATTGGAGAAAAACCGGGGTCATTCTGCGAAAGAATGAACTGGAATATCTGAAACCTGTTTTCCTGCATGATCCGGTCGAAATTTTCGTTTACCTGAAACATGTTGGAGAAAAAAGTTTTACCTTGTCTTATGAAGTGAGAGTGCTCAAGGAAGTAAGAACGACAGGAACTTCGGTGCTGGTTTGTTACGACAGTGTAACGCAATCCTCCATTCAAATTCCTGCCCGAATGAGAGACGCCTTGAATAAACTTTCCCTGAAACTGGAACAATAGTTGTTAATTGACATCAGGACATTCGGATTTTAAGACGAAAGACTTTTGAGTCAAGAGTCAAGACTGATTTGGTTTCATTGAATCAAAGTCTTGTCTCTTTTATCTTGGCTCTATCTGTCTTACTGTAAAATTCTGAAGTCTTAAAATTCTAAAATCCAATAAAAATGAAAATCCTCGTTGCTATTTTTTGTTTGTTTTCTTTGGCGGTTTCTGCTCAGCCTAAGTTTGGTGTGGTGAGAAGAGATTCTGTTCCGTGTTATCAGAAAGCTGCAGACCGTTCAAAACAACGTTATACTGAATGGGAATGCGGAAAGATCGCAGGAGTAGTTGATTGTAACGAAAAGCTGGAAATGTCGCCGGATGGAAAGCGCGTAGTCACGAGTTCTCAGAAAATGCCTTTTTCCGGGGTTTGTGAAACCTGCCATATGAACGGAATCCTGGAGCGACGTGTGACTTTTGTAGACGGATTTTCAAACGGAATTGATACAACCTATTATAAATCGGGATGCATCATGGTGATTCGTTCTCACATCCAGGGAGTTGAGTCCGGGCGCTGGACGTATTTCAATGACTCAACACAGATTCCTGCCTGGGAGAAGAACTACGTCATGGGACAATTCGAAGGTCCGCAGGTTACTTACAACGCAAAAGGAGATACGGTCAAGCTTGAAAATTATGTTCAGGGAGTTCTGAACGGACCAAAAATTACGTACGATTCGAAAGGTGTGCGCAGTAAGCAGGTAAACTATGTGAAGGGCTTACTGGACGGACCGTTTCTGGTTTACAACCGCGCAGGAAAGATCATTGAAGAATTGACTTTCAAACAGGGAAAGAAAAACGGTGTTTTCAGATATTATTATGACGACGGCGTGCTTTTGAGAACGGAAAACTGGTTGATGGACGTGCGTAACGGGGAATTTAAAACCTTGTATTACAACCAGAAATTACAAAGTGTTGAAGTCTACAAAAAAGGCCTCAAGGAAGGATGGTTCGAAGAACGCTTCCCGGATGAAAAAGTGAAAAGTCGTGCTTTGTACAAAAAAGACATCCTGGTTGAAGAACATGTTTTTGACGAGCAGGGAAGAGAAATCCGCACATTCGGAGGAACAGCAAGTTCCGGAAAAGAAGACGATGCCATGCCAACCGCCAAAGGCAAAAAGGATAAAAAGAAAAAAACAAAAGAAGAACCGCCAAAACCGAAAGAAGGAGAATAAAAGAGCAGATACGGAAGCGACTTCGTTAAATCAAAGAGGTATGTTACAAAAACTAGTTGAATTTATTAACCTGAGGGACGAAGTCGAATCGCATGATTATATCCGGACTGAAATAGAAAAAGGAGTTGTTTTTAAAGGAACGAACTTCTGGGTGCTTTGTTTTGCCATCGTGGTTGCTTCTGTTGGCTTAAACACCAATTCCACAGCCGTAATTATCGGAGCAATGCTGATCTCTCCTTTGATGGGGCCGATCAATGCAATTGGATTTAGTATTGCCACTTACAATTTTAAACTATTCCGGAGAGCAGCTACCAACCTGAGTTTCGCAGTAGGATCGAGTTTGCTGGCTTCTGCGATCTATTTTGCACTCACGCCAGTTTCTACCGCGCATTCGGAACTTTTGGCACGCATTCACCCAACCATTTACGATGTTTTGATCGCTTTTTTCGGTGGACTTTCAGGAATTCTGGCCTTGTCCAGTAAAATTAAAGGAAATGTACTTCCCGGTGTGGCCATTGCAACTGCGCTGATGCCGCCTTTATGTACGGCCGGTTACGGTTTGGGAACAGGTCAGCTGCATTTCTTCTTCGGAGCAATGTATTTGTTTATCATAAATGCTGTATTCATTGCCTTGTCGAGCCTTCTGATTGTGCGTTATCTGAAAGTACCGCTTGCAACTGTTGTTCAGGATACGGAGCGAAAACGGACAAAATATCTGATTTACCTGATTATGCTGCTCACGGTATTGCCGAGCATTTATTTTGGCTACGAATTGGCACGGGAAGAAAAGTTCAAAGAACAAGCAGAGAAATATTGTATTTCGGTCAAACAAATGAACGGAAAGTTTTTGCTTGAACATTCGATCGACCCGGACAAACGTTTGGTGACGCTTGTGTATGGCGGAGATTCACTGACGCATCCGGAACGTGCTGCCATTCTGAAAAGAGCTTCCTGGTTTGAAGTTGATTCCAATGAGGTGGTGATTACGCAGGGAATTACTCTAAACAGGAGTCTGAGTAACAATACGGTCGTTGATAATTTAAAAGCTCAGAATTTGCAGATGGAACAGCAGCTGCGGGAAATTTCTGCGTTAAAAGACAGTGTAATCGGTTTTACGGATTCGGGGAAGCAGTTGTATGCTGAAATACATGTTCTGGAACCCTTGACCTCCAGCGTGAGTGTTTCGTCCGGAAAGTTCTTCAGAGATTCGACCAATCGAACAAATAGCGAAACAATTGTTTTGATCGGAACCGTAAAAGATTTAAAACAAGAGAAGAAAGGGCAGATCCGGGAATGGTTGTTCAAACGTTTGAAGAATTCAACTGTGAAAGTGTTTTTTTACAGGGAAGAAGTGAGATAATTACGAATTACGAATTACGAATTACGAATTACGAATCATTGATTCCGATAGCTACCAGAATTTAAACCTTTTGAATTATGGAACATTTTTTAATTAGGAATTAGGAATTAGGAATTAGGAATTAGTGTTTCCACTCCAACAACTTTGTTTCGAAGCCATCAAAAACAGCGTAAGTGTCATAATGAATCCATTCGCCTAAGTTGATGTATGTGGCACGTTCATTGATCTGAATAGTCATTGGAAGATGACGGTGGCCAAAAATGTAATAATCTTGGGGATTTACTTGTTCCTGCTCTTTGCAGTATTGTACCAGCCATTCCTTGTCTTCACCTAAAAACTGGCTGTCAGAATCTCCGGTAGAAATCCGGCTTTTCCGGGAGAAGTAGTTTGCCAATCCGATACCGAAATTCGGATGCAGACGTGCAAACAACCATTGTGACCATTTCGCGGCAAATACCTTCTTAATAAACTTGTATCCGCGATCTCCGGGCCCCAAACCATCTCCATGTCCAATTAGGAATTTCTGGTCGTTAAACACTCTTAAAATGGGTTCACGATAGATTTTTACTCCGAGTTCTTTCTCGAAATAATCGAACATCCACATGTCGTGGTTTCCGGTGAAGAAATAAACGGGAATTCCGCTGTCGGTCAATTCCGCAATTTTGCCTTGCAGACGAACAAATCCTTTCGGGATAGCGTGTTTGTATTCGAACCAAAAATCAAAGATGTCTCCGACGAGGTAAATTTCGTGCGCATCTTTCTGAACGTGGTTCAACCAGTCAATAATGCGTCTTTCTCTTTCCAAACTTTGCGCACCGACGGGCACGCCTAAATGGAAATCGGAAGCAAAATAAATTTTCTTTCCGTTTGGTAGTTCCATTTTAGAAGCCAAAAATGGTTTTAAGTGCTTGTTCTAATTCAACTCCGCGCAATTTGGTGTCGATGATATTTCCGTTTTTGTCTACCAAAACAGTGAATGGAATGGAAGAAACCTGGTATTGTTTTGCTACTTCATTCGACCAGTATTTTAAATCCGAAACGTGGTTTGGCCACGCCAGTTTGTCTTTTTCAATTGCAGCAAGCCATGG
>NZ_JASLCN010000305.1 GCF_030151805.1 Fluviicola sp. | reverse complement strand
CCCAGGGACATTTTTCGCGCAAATCGTCCATGATATTCAACAGTCTTTCGAAGGCTGCTAATCTTGGATCCAGGTTTAAATTATTATTAGCTAATTCCATACTGCAAATGTACATAGAACAAAATTTGTAATTTTGAATTATGAGATTTACGCTGCTGATTTTTTTGCTACCGGTTTTATGTTATTCTCAGGAAAATAGAGTAGACGATTGGGCCCTCTCATTGAAAGGCAAATCGGGTTTTTTGGCTGCACATCGCGGAACGATGGGGCATTTGGCTAAAGAGCGGCTTTTTTCCGGAGAATTGTCTTTCAGTAAACGCATCCGATCCAAAAATTGGAGTCAGGAATACCGAAATCCTTATGCGGGGGTGACCTTGTACGGATCAAACCTTGGAAACAGGGACATTTTGGGCTATGGCTTCGGGATGTACGGGTTTATTGAATTTCCATGGACGCGGAGTGAGAAACATGTTTTTACCTCCAAGCTCGGAGCCGGTTTGGGAATTGTTACGAAAGTGTATAACACGGAAACAAACCCGAAAAATGTAGCAATGAGTACGTATCTGAATGCCATTATTTGTTTGGGTATTCAAGGCCGTTGGTATATTAAACCGGAACATGCTTTGATTTATAGCTTTGATTTGACTCATTTTTCGAATGGTTCCAGTAAAGTTCCCAATCTGGGAGTGAATATGCCGTTTATCGGTTTGGGATATCAATACACGTTTAAGAAAGAAGAACGCCAGAACCTGGAGCTGACCCGTTTCCAGCATGTTCCGTTCTTTAAAAGCTGGAATGCTTCGCTGGTGGCAGTTCTTTCCGATAAACAGATCTTTCCTACGGGAGGGAAACGTTACCCGATTTTTGCGTTAAGTGCTATGTTGCACAAGCAATTTAAACCGAAAGTAGGAATGGAAATTGCATTGGATATCATCTCAAAACAGTCGATTCTGCATTACCGGGAATACATTCCGAAGACCCAATTGTCCATTCTGCAGATCGGAGGATTTATCGGGTACAATATTCCATTGGATAAATTCCGTTTTGTGATCGGGATGGGGGCTTACATCAAAGACCGCTACAATCCGGATGATCTATTCTATCACCGGGTCGGAATGCGCTATCAATGCGCGAACGGATTGTTGCTGAACCTGGTGCTTAAATCCCATTGGGCAAAAGCCGATTACATCGAATACGGAATAGGGTATACTTTTAACTATAAACCAAGATATCATGCGAAATAGTTTGTTCTTTTTGCTTTCAATACTGGCTGTTTTTTCCTGTAAAAAACCGGAGAACAGAACTTGTTTCAAAATGACGGGAAATGAAACAACCAAAGAAATCGCATTGGAAAATTTTGACCGCCTGGATCTGAGAGAACATGTCCGGTATGTGATCATCCAGGATTCTTTGAATAAAGTGGTGCTCAAAGGAGGAAAAAATCTCCTGAACCTGATCGAAGTGAATGCTTCCGGTGGTTTATTGACCATTGAAAATAAAAACCGCTGCGGTTTCCTCAGAAATGCGAAAAAAGTAGTTGTTGCAGAGATTCATTGTACCAACCTGATCAATATCCGTTTTATTGGAACGGAACCTTTGACATGTGAAGGAGAAATCAATACGGATTATTTTACGTTTTATTCCCGTGACGGGGCAGGAGATGTGAACCTGAGAATCAATGCACTTGTTATTGACGCGGAAGCAAATCACGGCTGGTGTAATTTCACGTTGTCGGGAACAGCTCAAACTGCGCGTATTTGTGCTAAAAGTAACAGTTATTGCGACGTAACCGGATTACAGGTAAGCGATTCGATCTTTGTGGCTTCGGAAACCGTCGGAAACATGAAAATCAATGCAGATAACCTGGTTATTCGCGGCTATATTACGGAGTCCGGAAATATTCTGTATAAAGGAACACCACTTGGAATAGATGTGCTGTTGAATGGAACAGGTGAAGTAAAATCGCTTTAAAAAGCTTTAATGGTTCAAGAGTTCAAAAAAATCAGACCGGATATGGAATTTGAAGGAACTAGAATGATTAGACTTTGAACAAAAAAAAATCCCTGAATTATCAGGGATTTTTTTTTGTTATTTTCCTCTTTTCAATTGCATCAGCACTTTAAATGCTTTGTCAACGTGATCCTGTTTTACAATGATGGTGAATTCGTTTGCGGTTGAAACGATCTCAACAATGTTTAGTCCTTCCCATGCCAAATGCTTCAGGATGTAGTAGTAAATACCATACACTTCTGAATTCACAGCAGGCAGTTTAACCGTAATTGAAGCCAAATCACGCGTATGTGATTTTAAACGTTCGTTGATCAGCAAGTTTTCTACTCTTTGGGAAATGCTTTGGGAACAAATGACTGTTGTTTCAGTCACACCTCTGCATATCGTATAAAAAATATCCGATTCGGAATTAACCAGTTGAACCAAATCTGCTTGTTTCAGACGAAGTGATTCGGTATTTTCAAATGTGAAATCCTCTAAGTTTGAACGAACTAAAAAATCTCCAAGTTCACCGATGATATTTGTGATCTTGATATTTAAACGGTGGTAAAGTCCCGGAGACATGCGCTTAATAGCCATAACGATCGCTCCTTCTTTCACTTCTTTTCCTAAAGCTTCTTCAATTTCGGGTTTGATTTTTCGTGCTAACGAAGAAATGTTGATTAAGTCATCGGTCATTGCCTCGCGTAAAAACGGACTTCTACCGATAATTTCTTCTGTTATTTTTCCAATTGATAACATATTTTGGTTTGAATTAATAGGTGTGCAAATTTACACAAATACAAGCGGAAAAGAACTATTGAATGTTAGATTTTATACAAAATGAATAAACTATTGATTTCAATGAAGAAAACTTCCTCTTTGATGAATATTCTGTTGAGGTAAGATTATGAAGCAATTAAATTGGTAAACGTAAGATCTAGTTAGTATGAATGACTTGTTGTATTTTTAACAATGTTCAGTACGTATTCTAACTGTTGTTGTTCGGTCATTTCGGAGTTGTCAACGACAATGGCATCATCAGCTTGTGTCAGCGGACTGATTGCTCTTGTACTGTCGATACGGTCTCGGTGTTTCAGATTTTCCAGGATCTCTTCGATGCTATTGGTTTCTCCTTTTGCCTGAAGCTCGAGGAAACGTCTTTGTGCACGAATTTCCGGTTTGGCAGTAATGAATAATTTCAATTCTGCTTGTGGGAAAACAACTGTTCCGATATCTCTTCCGTCCATCACAACACCACCGTTTTTGCCCAGTTCCTGCTGTTGTTTCACTAGGAATTCACGCACTTCTTTGATCGCTGCAACCTCACTAACGATGTTGGCAACCTCCAACTGACGGATGATATCCGAGACGTCTTCTCCGTTGAGTAAAACAGCCCTGTTTCCTTTTGCATCAGCATCTCCGAACTGAATGGTAATAGCAGCAAGTGAAGAAACCACGCAGGATAAATTGATTTTGTGAGAACCTAAAACACAGCCATTGTTCAGTGCGTATAACGCAACACAACGATACATCGCCCCGGAGTCGATAAACGTGTAGTTTAACTTTCTTGCGAGTGCCTTTGCCAGGGTACTTTTTCCACAGGAGGAAAAACCGTCGATTGCGATTGTAATGTGTTGCTCTGAATGCATACTGCGAATTTAAGGGAAAAGAATGAAACGGTTATTTTCCGGCATAAAAAAAGGGCTCGTCATGTGACAAGCCCTTCATATTGTTAGATTTCTCTAAGATTAGAATCTCCAACCCAAACGGAACATACCCATCACGTTGTTAGAGAATCCGCTTTGTTTCATTTCATTACCTTTAGCTTCAACAGTAACACCAGCTACAGTTGTAGAAGCAGTACCTTCTTTCATAGTGTAAGAGTTAAATCCTAGACCCAACTCAACTCCTAAGTAGAAATTTTCAGCGAAGTAGTAATCTGTACCAGCAACCAGACCGATACCGAAACCAGCTGTTTTTTGCTCAGACTTCTCAGAGTAATCAGTAGCAATCCAAGTAGCACCGTCAGTTTGTTGACCGTCAGTTGTTGCTTTACCCATACCGAAGTTGATATCCAAACCTGCATAAGGAGACAATTTCTCAGTTCCTTTGAAGTGGTACTCACCTCCAATTCCTACAGTTGTTGTTCCTAATTTAGTTACGTAAGTTCCAGAGTTTCCAGAGTTGTCGATTTCGTTCTCGAAGAAATTCTGAGTTCTTTTCGAGCTGTTGAATCCTAAAGACAAACGAACTGCGATGTTTTCTGTAACGAAGTAACGGAAACGTAATCCTGGAGCAACGATTGCAGGTACACCCGGAGCCGAAGCAGGATTCAAGTTAGTAGCAGAACCATTACCAAATCCGAAAGCTGCCAAACCTGTAACTGTTCCTTCCAATGACATTGGAGCTCCTTCAGTTGGCTTTTGAGCCATAACAGCAGTTGATAAGATCATACCACCTAAAAGTAAACTTAACTTTTTCATGTTTTAAATTATTATTGGTTTGGGCAAATTTACGTATTAAATGGATTCAGGTTACAAAAAAATGTTAACAGATTTCGGTGAATAACTCCGTAATCCATTGAGTGGAACACTTATTGCTTTGTAATCAGCGGATTATTTCCTATTTTTTGGAGAGCAAAAAATTCAGGGTCAAACCATGTTGTCCGCCAGCTACGGAATAGATATACCATCCGTAATCAATGCTAAAACGTTTAAATGCCATTCCCGCTCCGAAACTGAATCCTGCCAGACCGCCGCGACCTACAATGGCAAGTTCTTTTCTTCGCTGGTAATCGAAAGCAGTCCGGATCTGTAATTTTTTTCCGATCAATACTTCGACCTGGATTTTTGCATGGCGGGCCAAATTTTCAAAGAAGCCGGCATTTTTTACCTTGATAGTATCGCCTGTTAAGGGATCAACCCGTGGTTTTGCATTCGGATCGACATAAGATAAATTCCATTTCTGTAAATGCTGAGCCACCAAACTGATTCTGAAAGGCGCGTGTCTCAGCTTGTGTGAGATTCCCAGTTGAACTTCGAGCGGCAGGGGAT
>NZ_JASLCN010000237.1 GCF_030151805.1 Fluviicola sp. | reverse complement strand
CTCATGCTGTTGGTGTGAATGTGATCAATTTCTCAACTCCTTATGTTTGGGACGGAACATCCAATATTGTTGTTGAAGTAAGTCATGATGGTGCAAATTCAACGAATAACTCTCAAACATATTACACCGCTACAACTGGAAATACGGTTGTTTGGTCAACGAATGGTGGCGCTACAGGGACTGTAAGTACAAATAGATTAAATGTGGTATTTGCAGGAAATGGTGCTCCGGCAATTCAGAGTGTTTCCTGGTCAGATGGAGCAACTACGGTTGGAACAACTAACCCATTGTCTGTTTCTCCAACAACAACAACAACATATACAGCAACAATTACGGCTGCTGGTTGTGTAGTTTCTCCTGCACCAACTGTAAGTGTAACAGTTAATCCGCTTCCGGCTACGCCAACGGCAGTTAACTCTGCTCAGTGTGGTGTTCAGGTTCCTACGGCGCACGTAATTTCTACATCCGGACTGCCTACGCCAACATTCAATTGGTATACAGTGTCTACAGGAGGTACGGCTGTTCAATCAACAACTTCTACAACTTATGCATCTACTGTAGCTGCAACAACCACATTCTATGTGAGTGAATTGAATACGGCAACAGGTTGTGAAAGTGCAAGAGTGCCAGTAACTGTGAACGTTTCAACACCGGATCAGGTTTCATTGACACCTTCTGCAGCAGCGGTTTGTGTCGGTGGATCCTTTACGTTGACAGCAGCAAATATTAACCCGACACCATTCCAAAGTTATACTTACTCAACTCAAAGTGCAACAACAGGAAGTGGCGCGGAAACTCCATTAGCAGGAGCTTCAGTAACTGTTACTCCAACGGTTGCAGGATCATTTACTTATACCGTTACAGGTGTTGACGGAGGATGTGCTGCAACAGCAACAACAACAGTTACGGTGAACACACTTCCGGATATCAGCTCGGCTACTGCAACACCGGCAACGGTTTGTAGTGGAGCTAACATCAACCTTGAGGCAAATATCGGAGGAGGAAGTGCAGGGCCATTCGTTGTGGGAGCCGGAGCTAATCTAGGTTCTTCAGGATATTACAGTCCTTTCTACCATTTATTCGGTGGTGTTAAATCACAGTTTGTTATTCGTGCATCTGAGTTGACAGCGGCTGGTTTGACGGCAGGTAATATTATCTCAGTAGCTTTGAATATCGGAACGGTTGGAACTACTTATGCAGGTTTCACGGTTCATGCGGGAACTACGGCAAATACGGATTTATCCGGAGGGCTTATTCCAACAGCTTCTTTGACGCAGGTTTATTCGACTCCTTCGTTGTCTTTGACAGCAAGTTCTTTGAATACATTTACATTCAGTGCACCAATTTTTTGGAATGGAACCAGTAACCTGGTTATCCAGACTTCATGGAGTAACAACAACTCCGGAGGTGCTTATTCAGAGGTTCAATATGATAACACAGCTTACGTTTCAGGAGCTTACTACCGTGCAGATGGAACTACTGCGGCAGCGATACTTGCTGAGCCTGTGGCTACTAATACGATCTCAATGAGACCGAAAATGACGTTTGCAATGAGCTTGAACGGCTTGTACAATTGGTCATGGGCTCCGGGAACCGGTTTGAATACTTCTTCGGCTGTTACTTCTATTTCAAATACTTCGGGTGCTCCGATCAACCAGGTATTTACTGTAACTGCAACAAACCCGGCTACAGGATGTGTTGCGACAGCTAACACGTCTGCAGTGACAATTAATCCTGCTCCTGCGAATCCGGTTGCTAACAACGGAACTCAATGTGGTACAGGAGTACCGACTGCTTCTGTTACGGGTTCAGGAACACCTGGAAATACTTATTCCTGGTATCTTGCTGCTACTGGTGGTACGGCACTTCCAGGAGAAACGGGAAGCTCACTTTCAGCTTACAGTATCTCTGCAACGACTACTTTCTATGTGTCTGAAAGCAACGGAACATGTACGAGTGGAAGAACGGCTGTAACTGCTACGGTAACAACTCCTCCGGCGATTTCGATTGCAGGAACAGCGGTTATCTGTAACGGAAGTTCAACAGCACTAACTGCTTCCAGTCCAAATGATCCGAATTATACATATACCTGGTCCGGAGGTTTGGGAACCGGTGCAACTGTGAGTGCATCTCCAACTGCAAATACAACTTATACAGTTACTGCTACTGATGCCAGTGGTGGTGCAAATAATGGTTGTGTGACAAGTGCTACTATTTCAATAACAGTTAATCCGCTACCTCAAACATTCCCTGTTACTCCAGCTACAGCAACTATTTGTGCCGGAACAGTTCAGAATCTGACAAGCGGTCCTGCTACAAGTGGGGGTACTGCAATTTTTGGAACAGGAACAACTGCGCCAAGCACAACTTCTTATCCGAATCCGTTGAGTGCATACTATGGAGGTGTAAAACATCAGATTTTGTTCACAGCAGCTGAACTTACAGCTCAGGGATTGAGCGCAGGAAGCCAGATTAATTCAGTAGCATTTGATGTGAATGCGTTTGTTGCGAATGCATGTACAAACTTCACCATTCGTATGGGGAATACTTCAAATACTGCTTTGACAGGGTTTGTTACAGGTACTTCTACAGTGTATGGTCCTACAACTTATACTCCGTCTACTGCCGGAATCGTGACATTTACGTTAACGACTCCATTTACATGGAACGGAACATCGAACATTGTTGTAGAGACGGTTCATAACGCAGGAAACGGTGGAAATGGTTCAGGTACCCGTACTAATACTACTACCACAGCTGCAAATACTGTTTTCTACGGCGCTACGGATAATGTTGCCGGAGGAATTGCAGGTTATGATGCTTTGACTGCCTGGGGAACCAGCGGTGCAAGTACTTTGAGACCAAACACGCGCTTTGCTTTTACAAATATTGTTCCTACATGGTCTCCTGCGGGATCACTTTATACAAACGCAGGAGCAACAACTGCTTATACGGCAGGGGCAACAACATCCAGTGTTTATGCAAAACCGACAACAACTACAACCTATATTGCAACATATACAGGAAGTAATGGTTGTACGGCTCAAAGTTCAGCGACGATTACGGTGAATCAACCATCTACATCCAGTGCAACTGTTACAGAGTGTGATTCTTATCTATGGAACGGAACAGTGTATACGACTTCCGGAACTTACACACATACTTTGACAAACAGTGTAGGATGTGATTCTGTTGCTACATTGAACCTTACAATTAAAAACAGTACGTTCTCAGCTCCAATTCTGGTGACGGCTTGTAGCGCTTATACATGGGCTCAGACAGGGTTGGTTTACAACACGAGTGGATTGTATCGTGATACGATTGCAAATGCAGTGGGTTGTGATTCGATTATTACATTGAATCTGACAATTAACTCACCAAGTGCGGCAACAGTTACAGCAACCGGTTGTGGATCTTATACCTGGGCATTGAACGGTCAGACGTATGCAACAGGAGGATCTTATACGCATACTATTCTGAACAGTGTAGGATGTGATTCAGTTGTAACATTGAACTTAACAATGGGAGCAGCAAATACCGGAATTGATACGAAGGTTGCTTGTGGAACGTATACATGGATTGATGGGGTAGTTTACAATGCTTCAACGAATACGCCAACGTTTACGGTTACGAATGCTTCGGGCTGTGACTCGGTAGTAACATTGCACCTGACAATTAATCAGCCGTCAACGTCACTGGTTTCAGCGACTTCCTGTGGATCGTATACCTGGTCTTTAAGTGGACAAACGTATACGGCTTCCGGAGCATACACGCATACACTTACGAATGCAGCAGGTTGTGATTCAGTGATTACATTGAATCTGACGATCAATTCGAAACCGGTTGTTACAGTAACAAATAACGGAAACGGATCTTTCACAGCTAGCTCAACGATGACTGGAACATTTGCATGGTTGAATTGTACAACGAATACCTTGGTTTCCGGAGCTACATTAGCTACGTATACACCAGCGGCTAACGGTTCTTATGCTGCAATTGTAACTACGGCAAATGGCTGTTCGGATACATCGAACTGTATCACGATCAACAATGTTGGAATCAAGGAAAATTCAGTATCTAATATCTCTGTTCACCCGAACCCGACTCACGATTTCGTAATCGTGACAATGGAAGCGGTAACTGCAACAGTAGATGTGTTTGATGCTCAAGGTAAATTGGTTCAAACGTCTCAAATCAAGTCAGGAGATCAAATTGATCTTGGGGCTTACGAACGAGGTGTTTATACATTGAAAATCAAAACTGAGGTTGGAACTTCAGTTGAACGTATCGTGAAGAACTAATGAAATAATCAGAATATTCTGATCGCGAAAGCGGGCACTCGAAAGGGTGCCCGCTTTTTTTGTAGCCGGTCTTACTCTTGTTTCTGACTTAAAGCAAGAACAAGTGTTGACAAGAAAGAAGAGATTGTTATTCTCGTAAGTGAGCAATTTTAAGATTGGGAAATATGTGTTTTTCAGATGGTGCAGGAAGTGTGTGTTTCTTGAAAAAAGTACTTGAAATGGCGAAAATCCGGCTGATTCATACTTGAAAGGGATGTTAAGTTTGTAACATTTTTATACTGTATCTATACTCTATCCATACTCTACCCATGCTCTATCCATACTTGAACCATGGATATACCATTTTTAATGGTTTTTATTGTGCTTTTTTTGACCGTGAATTTTTTACAGTTGTGAGAATTGATTAGGTAGGCTTCGGCTTGATTCGATGAGCTCATCACAAGTCGCTCTGGATTCTTTAATTACGAATTACGAATGATCTTTTGTATAGACTTCGGAATGTGTTCAGTTGAACACTTGGGGAATCAACCGATGTTAAGTCTTCGAAAGCGGTGCTTTATCCTTCGCATTACGCTTGTTGTGCAAGCTATGCTCAGTCTTCGAAAGCGGTGCTTTCTCTTCATGTGCTTAAAGGCGGGATTGATTTAATAAACGCTAAGATGCAAAGTGCGCAAAGGGTTTTATTGTCCTCTTCTAAATTCGCATACAAGACATAAAATTTAAAATCAGGTATCGGGATAACTAAAAAAGACCGTTGCTATGAACGGCCTCTCTGATTATTGATCTTTTTTGAATAGTGTTTACCTTTTGAAAGCGGTGCTTTTCCTTCGCATTACGCTTGTTGTGCAAGGGATAGCTCAGTCTTCGAAAGCGATGCTTTCTCTCACTTTGAAATGTGTTGTGTTTCTCCTGTTTCGGTAGTTGAAGCTTTTTTGTGTTCAACCGGAACGAATTGCCGGATCACATCCAGGATATCTTTTACATCCAGCCAGTTTTCGTGGCTTATGATTAATTCATTCTGTGGTGTCAGGGTGCAGGAGACATAACCGTCTTTTTGTTCCATTGCAGCAGCAATTTGCGTGAAATGTGAATGGCTGATGGTTGTTGATGAAGTGAACCCCGACGAAACGATCTGGGAAACGTTTTTCGTCTGATTATAGCGTGCTTTTTCCTGGTTTAATTCAAAAGTAGCTGTTTGAGAAAATGCTCCACCGGATAAGACGCATAGTACAAGAACTGAAAGGATTTTTTTCATGATTAATCAAATTTAATAATACGTTGTTTTTGCGACGAGCTGCTGCTTGTGACTACTAAGGTGTAAACACCGTCACCGAGTTGAGAAAGGTCTCTGTAAAGATTTGTGATTCCTTCTTTCACGTCAATGCTTTCAGTCATTACCGGAATTCCTTTCTGATCCAAAACAGAAATCGTGAAGGTTTCGTTTTTAGCACTTTGAAGCTGAATGGTCAGCTGGTCTTTTGCAGGATTCGGATACGCACTGAACAGACCGTCTGAATCGTCTTTTGCATTAATGGAAATGATCTTGGAGTCTGTACGTTCACCATCGAGATTTACTTGCTGAAGTTTGTAAAAACTTGTTCCGGAAGGAACTCCCTGGTGGATGAAATCGTAGGATTGCTGCTGTGAGGTTGTGCCCGCTCCCTGGATGATTCCAACTTGTTCGAAATGTTCTGCATCGCGTGAATACATCACTTCGAAATGATCGTTTTTATATTCTCCTTCGGTGGTCCAGGAAAGCATGTTTCCACTGGAAGTAGCGTTTCCGTTGAACTCAGATAATTCTACTGGAAGAATTCCTGTTGCGGTCCATCCTGAAATGGTGAACTCACAACCGTCTCCTGCATTTCCGTCGATCATTAACATGTATTGATTTCCAATCGTTAATCCTGTTGCTGTTACAGTGCCTAAGGTTGTGTTTCCGGGGTTATAACAGTTTGACATGGAAGTGAACCCTGTACAGCAGCCGGAAGCGTCGTAAGTAACGCTGTATACGTGTGCCTGAATTCCCCAGTTGCTTACGCAGCCGAAAACACTTGTAATCGGGAAAGTGTGTGTGGTGCTGGTTGCAACGAACTGATACCACGAATTATTTTCGATGGAACCACAAAAAACAGTGCTCACATTTCCCGGCTGATCGGCAGTAAAAGTAACGTCTGTTGATGCGGAGAATGTTCCGGGTCCTTGTGTCAGGATTGCGGGTGAAGGGCAATTGTCATTCGTGGCAGCGCTCCCGCATGAATTTGTCGGAGCTCCTGCAACGGCACAGATGGAAAAAGTTCCCGATCCGCCTCCGTAATCCCAAAACCGCACATAGATGGTGCTGCCGGGCGTTAAGCCACCACGGGAAATCATGGACATTGCTCCGTTGGGAGAATCATCGTCGTCACATTCCAATAAGGTGAGTGAGCCACAGGTTCCGGTGTAAAATGCCATTCCACTGTCGGTTATTGTTCCGGTATTGGTGTTTACCATGATGGATCCTGTTGCCGGAACGACTACTGTAAACCAAACATCTTCGCCCACATAGGAAGCACACCCTGGTGCCGGAACTCCTGCTGTTGCAGTTGAACCTACATTTGTTGCGCCGGTATATGAACAAGATGCGTTTGCTGTTAACGGGATTGCGGAACAAGGATTATCGTTTGTCATTGGAAGCGGTGCGCTGGCACAAATCTGAAAAGTACCGTTGTTGTCACCTCCGTATTCCCAAACCCGGATAAAGATGGTGGATCCGGGAGTTAATCCTGTCCGGTTGATCATGGACATGTTTCCGTTCGGAGAGTCATCATCATCGCACTCCAATAAGGTGAGTGAGCCACAGGTTCCTGTATAGAAAGCCATCCCGGAATCGGTGATAACTCCTGTTCCCATATCCACGGTCAGAACACCGCTTGCAGGAACAATGGCTGTAAACCAGACATCTCCGCTAACATAATTCGCACAACCTGGTGCCGGAACTCCCGCACTTGCAGTTGCGGCCGCGTTGGTGTATGTTGCAAAGGAACAGGAAGTTCCCACCGTTAAAGGTGTTGCTGAGCAAGGATTGTCGTTGGAAGGTTGGGCGAAACAAGTTGAAAAAGGTAAAAGGCTGATTACCAGTTGTAGTAGTAGCTTCATAAAAGATCATCATTAGTTAAGGGCATATTAATAATGATTTTCTTTTTTGTGTTCAGAAAATGAACAGATTCCTTAGTTGAATGTACGAAATGCCCTTTGAAATGAATAAAAAAAGACAGGCTGTAACAACCTGTCTTTACTAAATCTGTTTACTAAATTTATTGCTTAACTAATTGAATTTCACCTCTTAGTTTTACATCTTCTCCAACTAAAACCCCGCCTGTTTCTAGCGCAGAGTTCCATGTTAAACCGAAATCCTTGCGATTGATTTCTGATTCGAAGCTGAAAGCTGCTTTTTGATTTCCCCAAGGATCTTTTCCTTCTCCGTGGAATTCAATTTTCAATGGAAGTTCTTTCGTTACACCGTGCAGGTTGAATTCTCCGGTAATCTTTCCGGACTTTAACTCGTCAGCTGTTGCTTTAAATGTAATGGTAGGATATTGCTCCACATCGAAGAAGTCTCCGCTTTTCAAATGTCCGTCTCTTTGCTCGTTTCTGGTGTTGACCGAACTTGCATCGATCTGAGCATTAATGGTAATGTTTTTGAATCCTTCTTCTGCTTCAACGGTAGCATCTACCTGGTCAAATGTTCCGTTTACTTTTGTAAACATCATGTGCTTTACGCTGAAACCTACTTCGCTGTGTGTCGGGTCGATTACCCATTTTGTTGTACTCATAATTGTTGTTTTTTAGATTACTTTATTGTGTTACTGTTTGAAAAGTTCAAAGGTTCAAGAGTTCAAAAATTTTCATAGATTCAATTTGTATTCAGTCATCTATATTCTTTAAATCCTGAAGTCTTTTTATCTTAAAGTCTATTTAACGGTTACTAATTGTTCTAAAGTTTTACGGACTTTCTTGTTGTGTTGCGTATGGTCTTCATCCGAGCGGTATCCGAAAGTCAGAACCAATACCGAATGATCATCTTCCAAACCGAGAATCTCGTCGTATTTGTCTTTTTGAAAGCCTTCCATCGGAGTGCTGTCAATTCCTAAATGCGCTGCCATCACCAAACCGAATCCCAGTCCGATGTAAGCCTGCTTGGTATTCCATGCAATCAGCTCAGCCGAACTCAGGTCTCCCAATACTCCGGCAATGTTTTGCTCGAAGCGGTTGAGTTTTTCCCTTTCAACCTGTCTTACTTCCACGATCCGTTTCATGTACGAGTTGATGTGTTCGCTGTCCATGTTGCGGTTCACGGTGAAGACAAGCAATTCGGAAGCGTCTGTTACCGGCGACTGATCGTAAGAAGCTGCTCTCAATTGTTTGCGCAATTCGGGCGACTTCACGTGGATCAGTTTGAAGGGCTGCAAACCGTAGGAAGTCGGAGCACTGTTAATCGCCTCCAGAATTTCCTGCATGTTTTCTTCGCTGACTTTTTGAGCCGGGTCATATTTTTGTGTGGCATAACGCCATGTTAGCACATTTTTCATTGTTGTATCCTTACAAGTTCACATCCATCGGTACCTCCATCAACAGGAGCGTAGAACCTTTGGTTATGTGCAAAGTTACGGAGGAAGTGTCAACAATTCCTAATGCATCCCGACGATTTAACTGCTGTCCGTCGATCACTGAACTTCCTTCAACCTGCATCACATACAGACCGTTTTTGGGATCTTTGAAATCGTATGTTACGGTTTTGTCTTCCGTGAATTTCCCCATGTTAAACCATGCATCCTGGTGAATCCAGACACCTGCATCGTCTGGGTTCGGGGAAAGGATTTGAACGAATTCGTTCGGATGTTCATCGACCGTGATTTTTTGCTGGTCGTAGCGCGGTTCTACATTTCGTTTGTTCGGGAAAAGCCAGATCTGGAATAATTTCAGGTCTTTGTCGTCATTCGGGTTAAACTCCGAGTGTTGGATTCCCGTTCCGGCACTCATGACCTGGATTTCTCCGGTTTGAATAGTGGAACTGTTCCCCATTGAATCTTTATGTGCAATTGCTCCCTCCAACGGAATGGTGATAATCTCCATATTGTCGTGCGGGTGTGTTCCGAATCCCATTCCCGGTGAAACAGTGTCGTCATTCAATACGCGTAAGGTGCCGAAATGCACTCTTTCCGGGTTGTACCAGGAGGCGAAGCTGAAAGAGTGTTTCGCATTCAACCAACCGTGGTTGGCATGACCTCTTGAGTTTTCTGAGTGGAAGATTGTTTTCATGTGTTTGTTCTCCTTTTTTGGATAATTTGATAAGACAAAGATACAACAACTTTTGAAATAATTACCATGGTAGATATTATTTTATCATTTTTTTTGAAATTGAATCGGGGAGGGTTCGGGTTGGAAATCGGGGATCCTAATAAAACCGGGCTTTTTACACTATTTTATAAAAATGTGAGAACATGAAGAAATTTATCAGGTATTCACGATTAGGGCAGTTGTGTAAATTCCCATAGAGGAAAGCAGATTTTTGAACAACCCTTCATTTTAAAACGCAAAGGCGCAAAGGACGCAAAGAGTTTTCAAGGACATCATCTAAGTTTCAATGCAAGACATTCTAAAATTACCTGAAGGGAAGTTGAGTCTGGGGGGCAAAAATTCTTTGAGACATGATTTTAACCAGTTTTTATTAAATTATTAATCTTTTGATTTCGAGCAATAACGGGGTTTTGAGAAAATAAAATTCACTTTTTTTTCAAAAATCGCTTGCAGGAATGAAAATTGAGTGTATCTTTGCAACGCTTTTAACGGAAAGCATTACACAATTCGAAAGTTAGCTGTTGCTAACTCCTGCAAAGGAAAAGAAATTGGTTTGGTAGTTCAGTTGGTTAGAATACATGCCTGTCACGCATGGGGTCGCGGGTTCGAGTCCCG
>NZ_JASLCN010000200.1 GCF_030151805.1 Fluviicola sp. | reverse complement strand
CCGTAGTTGAGTGATTCAGATGCGTTTTTTTGTGATTTTGGAATCCTCTTTTGCAGGGTGTTTTTTTTACAATTGTGTGCATGCTGTTCCCGCTACACCTCCATTGCATTCCGCTATCCGAACTGACAGCTGCAAAATCGAGCGATACGCTTTTATGACGAATGCATTTTTCTTCTCCCGCAGAAGAGCACGGGGTCTGATTCTAACTCATTTTCTGTGAAATTCACGGGAATACCTGACGGGGGATTTACAGGTACTTCGCAGCAATGCCTTTGACCTGGAATTCCTTCACCATTTTCTGATCGTACTCATAAAACAGGATGACTTCTTTCAGATTTGGCAGTAGCTTTACGTCTTCCGTAGAAGTAATGTTAAATTCATTTCCTTCTCCATCCCAATACGGAGTAACCTGGTGATACGCCTTGTGATCATTCTGATCTAAAATCGTCACCTGATCCAATAATTCCTGAGGGATTTCCAAATCTTTGAAAAACTTCTTTACATCGGCAATAGCTCTTGACGGATGTTTCTGATGATCTATTTTCTGCCATTTTTCAGCACTAACAAAGGTTTTTACATCGAATTCCGGCTTCAGTAATTTCTGTTGGTACATCAACTGATCGATCACCGCCAGTTTGAAATTGAAATCTTTAAATTTGGGCATTTTGTGTTGAATTTGGTTGCCGAAATATCGTGAATTTCATTCAAATCCGAACTGAAAATCGTACATTTCATTCCATTATCTGAAGTATTTCCATTGAATCATTGAACCGGCCTATGCTTTTGCTTCCCTTACTCGCAGTATCTGCTCTTTTATGTCCGTTTTTGATCTTCCTGGTTGTTTTCCGTTACGGGCTCTTCCTCGCAGCAGCAACCCCGATCCTGCTCCTGGCGTTGTGTATTCTCAAAAAGAAACAACTGATAACCAACACCTTACACCCACAAGGGGAAACCCCTGAAATTCATCGTTTTGGGTTTTACCTCTAAAATCAATCATAGCAGCAGCGTATTTTTGTTTCTGAATTAAACACTAAAAAATACTATCTATGAAAAAACTGTTACTTACTTTATTAACATTCTCAGCGGTCGGTTTTCATTTTCACTCAGACGCACAATGTACAGTGAGTATCAGCGCTACAGATTCATTGATCTGTGCGGGAGATACTCCTGTTTTAACGGCAACAACAATCGGAGAGGGTCATACCTTAGGAGCATCCAATTTTGCAGGAAACGATCACCGTGGAAACATGTTTGATATTGTTGCTACCAATAGCGTGATTATTACCTCTTTCGACGCATCCCCGATGCAAAACACGACTATTGAGATTTACTACAAGGCCGGAACCTGGAATGGTTTCGCAAACAGCCCTTCCAGCTGGACTTTCGTCGGCTCAGCTCCTGTAATTGCTACCGGGGGAATTGTTCCGGTAGCTGTTCCGGTGAATGTGACGATTCCTGCGGGCGAAACCTATGCATTCTATGTTACTTCCAACAATACAAATGTGAGCGTGAACTACTCCAACGGTACGAATATAGGAAATGTATACTCAAGCGATGCAAACATTACGTTCCTCGAAGGTGGCGGAATGGAATATCCTTTTACGGCGGGAACAGGTGCTGTTTACCAGCCGCGTGTCTGGAACGGGAACATTCATTATGCATTGGCAAATCAACCTACTCTTACTTTTTTGTGGAGCCAGGGACAAACCAATGACAGTATTACACCTACAATTTCAGCAACCACTCAATTTACAGTCGAATCGACTGTTCAGGGCTGTCCTACAATGTACGATACACTAACAATCAATCTTTCCATTCCCTTTGTAAATGCAGGAAATGATTCGGCAGTTTGTATAGGAGATTCTGTTACTCTGAATGCAACAGGTCCTTTTGACTACAGCTGGAATAACTCGGTGATAAATGATCAGACTTTTCTTCCGCTAAATCCTGCAACTTATATCGTAACAGCGACGGATTCTGCCGGATGTACCGCCACGGATACCGTATTTATAAACATACATTCTTTACCGAATGTCAGCGCAGGAACGGGTCAAACGATTTGCCAGGGCTCATCTTTTACCTTGTCGGGTTCAGGTGCATCTACTTATGTGTGGAACAACAACGTAACGAACGGTGTTCCGTTCGTGCCGAATGAAACCAATACATATTCAGTTGTAGGAACAGATACAAACGGTTGTCAGAATTCGGATACCATTACCGTAACGATTCACGAATATGAATACTCTATTACTGTCAGCGGAGAAATTATCCTGATCGGGAATCCGGGTGCAGGTGTAACCTACCAATGGATGAACTGTACAACCAACCAGCTTATTCCCGGACAGACAGATCAGGCGTATTTGGTAACGGAAAATGGTTCATATGCAGTAATCGTATCAGACGGATTCTGTACCGATACTACGAACTGTCTTACTGTAAACACAGTCGGACTGAGTGAAAATACCGCGAACGACCTGATTTCGGTCTATCCGAACCCGAACAACGGTACATTCACGATTCAGGGTGGTGCAGATTCCGAAGTGGAAATCAGTGATTTGAACGGACGCATTGTAAAACGGGTTCATCTAACGGATGCAACAACGGAAATCGAGTTATCTCATGAGAAAAACGGGATTTATTTTGTGAAATGCATCAAGGAGGATCTGTTTACAATCAAACGTATCATCATTCAAAAGAATTAAGATCTTTTCATCACCAGTCAGAATAGTAACAGAATAGTCATAGTAAGCAGAGTTCCTGTTCTGAGATGAAATCAGAGAGAAGTGCCGGTGCAAATTGGCACTTTTTTTGTGGAATTTGGTTTGAAACACAAAACTCATAACCATTGAAACAGCGCTACCTGCTCACCTCTCTTTTAATCTTATGGAGTCTTTTTTCCTTCGGTCAGAAGAAAAAAGAAAAAGATTCGGTTATTGATGATTCATACGCTTTCAAAACCTGTATCAAAATAGCTCCTTTGTCACCATTTATGAAGGAAATCGGTCCTTCATTCAGAATGGGAGTAGAATACCGCGTAAAAGATCACATTTCACTTTACAACGAATTGGGTTTCTTCGCCTTCAAATCCCAGGGAATGTGCGGATCTATGGAACTGAAGTTCTATCAAAACGGTGTGAAACGATTAGGAGGAACTTTCTGGTCTATCGAGTTTTTCTGTAAAAGCCAGTTTTTTCATCTGCGCGATGATCTTGACGGAAAATCCGTTGCCTACACGCTCAATAAAAATATTCAAAGTCTGACTCTCAAAGTCGGGCACACCATTATTTGTCGAAGAGGCTTTGTTTTTGAAATTTTTACCGGTCTTGGAGCACGTTTTTCTCAAAACACGAATTCCCTTACAAGAAAGCTGGATGCTCTGCTACCGGGTAACAAGCATTATCCTCAGATTTTGTATAAACGCGAAGGAGAACTCACATTCCTCAATTTTGAATTTGGGTGCCGACTTGGTTTTCGTTTAAAGAAATAACACGTCTTCGAAGCGGGCTCCTAAAAACAAAAAGGGAATCAACAGTGATTCCCTTTCCTTCAGCATTCAAAAAATGAATTGCTTATTTTCCACTTAATGTAACAGCGATTTTTGAAGTATACGTGCTGACATCCGAATCATCGGTGTAAACATTTTTACTTTCTGCTTCCATTTGTAACTCATCCTTCTTGGATTCTTTGACAGTAAAAATCATCGTGTTCTCACCAGTCAAATAAGTATCAGTCGTTTTGCTGGTACTTGCAGAGCCATTACTTGTCTGAACAGTTGTATTCTTTACAGACAAGACATTGAATAAAACACGCTCGTTCTTTTTAAAATCATCCCCTTTTGTTTTTCCTACAAAACTCCAGGTTCCGCTTTGCTCATCTGTAGAAAGTGCGGTGGAATTTCCGCTTCCGTAAAGAATCGTTTGCGTCCATGTCCATGTTCCGTCCTTATCAATTTTCAGATCGTTGCTGTTTACAATACCTGTTTCAGAAGTAGTCAATGAAGGTCCTACTGTTGGCGTTTGAACCGTTGTTTTAGTTACTGCATTTTCCGAATAGGTAGTCGTTTGGTCTGTCTTATTTCCATTTGCCTGAACATTTGTTGAAGTTTCAGTCTGGGAAGTTACTTTCCATTCATTGACCATTTTCCCTTTGGTGGTTTTCCCGCAGGAAACCAGCCCTGCAGTTAAAAAAGCTACGCTAAGTGCGTAGAAAAGAGTTCTTTTCATTGTTGTAAGTTGAGATTAATATGGGCCAAATGTATCAATTAAATAGTAACAAAAACAATCCGGATTTAAAAAACTTATTTTGCTTCTGAAAAATGACGTCCGGTTATTAAGCAAATGAATTTCAGATACTTTATCTCATTCGGAGTTTCAACGGTATCTCCGGTTTCAGCCGAAAAGTTGATGCGTTTGACAGACACAACATAAAACCCCTCAAAAACAGATCTGTCTTTGAGGGGTTTCTATCCTACGCAGGAGTGCGTCTTAATGATTCCGTTTATTTTGCTTCCAGGACAATTTTTTGAGAAACAGAAAGACTGCTTGTATTCGTGTCATGGGAAGAGGCTTTTTTCGATTCCAATTCCATCTCCAGTTTTTTATTTTTCGATTCCGTAACGGTATACACCATCGTGGTCTGACCTGTGGAATATGTTTCCTTTCCCGTTTCATCGTAAGTAACTGACTGATCCACCGTTTCGGTTTCCCTGGTAGTCATTTCCAATACGTTGAAAAGAACACGCTCATTCTTTTTAAAATCGTCGCCTTTCGTTTGTCCGATAAAACTCCAGGTTCCGCTACGAATCATGGTTTCATTGTTTGTTTTATTTCCGTCTACAAAAGTGACATCTATTGTCCATGACCAGGTTCCGTCTTTCTTGATCGCAAGCTCGTGTTTATTCACCGTTCCGGTTTCAGAGCTTGTTGACGAAGGTCCTGAAGCCGGCTCCAAAACAGTTTTATCCGTCACCGTCTGATCCGTCATTGAATAAATGGATGTATGCTTGTCTCCTAATGTGCTCACATACGTTTCTGAATTTTCGAACGAAGTTATCTTCCATTCGTTGATCATTTTTCCTTTCGTTGTTTTTGCGCAGGATGTGATCCCGAAAACAATCAAAAGCACTGTGTTTATGATATAAATTGAAATTCTTTTCATTTCTGATTACTTAAATATTTATCATTCACCCGTTCACAATCCATTACTTGGATCTCAGGGTCATTTTCAGCAAATCCTCATCTTTATTGACCCCTCCGTTTGTTTCTGAAGCGATATTGGATTCCATTTCCAATTGCATTTCCTCTTTTTTAGATTCTTTGATCGTATAAATCTTCAAATTTTCTCCGGTAAGAAAGGTGGTACTCGTTAAATCGTCGGAAGTAACGTTGTTTCCGTTGGTAGAAGTACTTTTTTCACTTCTGTTCAGCACATTGAAAAGCATCCGTTCATTCTTTTTGAAATCATCCCCTTTTGTTTTTCCGACAAAACTCCAGGTTCCGCTTTCTTCCGTGACGATTCTATTGGTGCCGTTATTGTTGCTGAAAACATACGTTATGTCCTGAACCGAGCTCCAGGTTCCATCCTTTTTAATGGTTAACTCATGAGAATTTACCGATCCTTCCGAGTAATTGTAAAAGTGAACGGTTCCGTTATTATCCTTATCAGTGAGTTCACGCGTGAAAGAGGATTCGGTCATTTTTATTATCAAACTGCTCGTATTACCGTTTTGATAAGTACCTGATTCGTTCCTTTCATAGGATACGATTTTCCATTCGTTCGTTACCTTTCCTTTGCTGGTTTTTGCACAGGATGTCGCTCCGGCGGCTAAAAATGTAAAGCATAAAGTATAAATAGCGATTTTTTTCATTGTGTGATTGTAAGATTTGATTGAATTCATATTTATGGTTGTAAAAAACTGTTTTCCAGCTTTTTTATTGTCTTTTAATCCAAGTTTTACGCAGCATTTTTAATCTGACCTTTTATTTTGTTTTTAAAGTCATGCTGGTTTTAGAAGTAATTTTGCTCTCATTCGAGTACTGATTAGTCATATTTTCAGATTCCGCTTCCAGCTGCAATTCATCCTTTTTGGATTCCTTTACCGTATAGATTGCGGTTTCATATCCCGTCAAATACTCGTAATTTGCGTTGTATTCATTGACAATTGTTCCCTGGTTTTTGTGAACGGTTGAATAATCGGCCTTTAATATATTAAAAAGCACACGCTCATTCTTCTTGAAATCATCGCCTTTGTTTTTCCCGATAAAACTCCAGACTCCGCTTTTTTCACTTCTTGTCCGGACTTCACCCGAATCCGTACTATAAGAAAGATCCTGGATCCATTTCCATGCCCCATCCTTTTCAATCGTAAATTCGTTTGTATTGACTCTCGCATCGTCCGTTACCGTTGTAACAGAGCCATCAGCTGCTGTAGTAACATACTTCGCATCCATCCTGGTTTCATTCATTGTCTGCGTCGATGTATATTTACTTCCGTCGGCAGATGTTGAAGTTGATTCGGTAGTCATTGAAGTGACTTTCCAATCATTGGCCATCTTACCTTTGGTTGATTTTCCGCAAGAGCCAAGCGCAATTGTCATAACCAGAATACTGATGATAGAATTATAATTTGTTTTCATTTTTCTCGAATTAAAGGTGACTATTTCTTGTTGGTTCAATTTTATTTCAAACGAACACTCAACTTGTTGATGCGCTGACTATTATTGTTTTGAATCGTATATTTGGAATCCGAATCCATTTCCATTTCCAATAACTTATTGTTTGAGTCTTTGACCGTAAAAATCATTACGCTTTGTCCTGTTAAATAGGTATCCACAGTAGAATTTGTTGAAACGACCGTACCATTGTTTAAAGACTGTTGGGTAAATTCGTACGACAGGACGTTAAAAAGAACCCGCTCATTTTTCTTGAAACCATCTTCTTTGTTTTTCGCAATAAAACTCCATGTCCCGCTTTGATTGGTAATCCCCTTCTGGCCCTGGCCTCCCGCTCCAACATACTCCACTTCCTTATTCCAGGTCCAGGTTCCGTCTTTTTTGATGGCCCACGAATTCACATTAACTTTTCCTTCAGTAGAACCTGTTTCAGAAGAGTCTCCACCGGCAAAAGTATGGACGAATTTTTGGGTTATCGCGTTATCTGCGATGGTCTCCGTCATGACCGTCTTATCCTCTCCGTTCATACTAATAAACGTTTCTTCGGAGGTTGAGGATGCAACTTTCCAGTCGTTGATCATTTTTCCGCGGGTAGTTTTTCCGCAGGAACTCATTCCGGTCGCTAAAAAAGCCACCGACAATACATAAAAAGAAAGTCTTTTCATTTTGTTTTGGTTTAAGTTAAAATCGGGTTGAACGCTGAACAGTGGTTATTCCAGGCTCGTTTTCCATTTATTTATTCATTAACGTATCAGGTTCACATGTCCATTGAATTCGGTGGGCATTCCGAAACAATCTTCATAAATCACTGAAACAGCATACATTCCTGTCGGACAAGCCTCACCTTTGTAAGTTCCGTCCCAACCGGTAAAATCTCCCGTTTGTGAAAAGATTTCTTCTCCCCAACGGTTGAAAATCCGCATGCTTTGAACAGAGACATTTTCTCCTTGATATACATAACGTTCATTGTGGGTGTCGGCGTTGGGTGAAAATGCATTCGGAAGGTAAAAAAATTGCTCATTCTGCAAATTCACGTAGATTGAATCCCAAATTTCCCCGCACGGATTGAACGCGTGAACGGTATACCAACCGGATTCGGTTAAATAAGTCCCGACCAAATTTCCGTTTGGTGCAAAGATTTCCAGGTTGTAGTTTGTTTCCACGTGCAGCAATGAAACCGACAATTGTTTCTGACAATCACGGATAGAATCTTCCGGGAAATACA
>NZ_JASLCN010000193.1 GCF_030151805.1 Fluviicola sp. | reverse complement strand
CCATTTTCTTAGGTTGTGTTTTCATGCTCATTGCTTCGCGGTATCCGATGATTTTTGTTCCGTCTTGCGGTAAATTCGGCAATTGACGGGAACGAGCTCCTGTTGCGATGATGATTCCTTTATCAGCAGTGTATTCTGTTACCGTACCGTCTTCAGCAGTTACAGCTACTTTTTTACCTGCTTTCAGAACTCCAAAACCTTTGATTACATCGATTTTGTTTTTCTTCATCAAGAATTGAATTCCCTGGCTCATTCCGTTTGCAACTCCTCTGGAACGGTCAACCATTCCTCCGAAATCTGCTTTTGAATCTTTTACGGTAATTCCGTAATCAGATGCATGTTGAATGTATTCAAACACATTTGCACTTTTCAAAAGCGCCTTTGTTGGGATACATCCCCAGTTCAAACAAATTCCGCCTAAGGCATCACGCTCAACAACTGCTGTTTTCAAGCCTAATTGTGATGCACGGATAGCTGTAACGTATCCTCCGGGACCACTTCCAATAACTATGATATCGTAATTCATTTCTTTTTTCAATAAAATGGTAATGGCACGAAATTAATCAATTCTCAGGAATTGTGGATGAATAACCTGCTGAATTGAAAATTTCTTGGTTTCCTCCCTCAAGGGAGGATCGGGGAGGGTGGAGCATTGATATGATATTATGTGGCCACCTCCCATAATCCTTTCTCAAGGAGGGAAATGAATACAGCTGCAAATACACGTTTTTCTTCGGGAATTTCTAATTTTGAACAAAAACTCATCCAATGGCTCAGTATCATTTAGCGATCGAACAAGCAAATCAGCAATACATTCAATTCAAGGTTATTTTTGAACATGTGGCTCCGAATTCAATCATTCACCTGCCTAAATGGCGGCCCGGAAGGTATGAACTGGGGAATTTTGCGAAGAATGTAAGAGGTTTCAAGGTCTTTGATATGAACGGGAAGGTGGTGAGTTTTCATAAATCGGATCTTTCTTCCTGGACGATTGAATTGGAGGAAACAACAACTATCCGGGTTGAATACAGCTATTATGCGGCAGAATTAAATGCCGGTTCCACTTATTTAACGAAGGAAATGCTTTATTCGAATCCGGTAAATTGTTTCGTTTACCAGGATGGGAAAAAGGATGAAGCTTGCGAAGTATTTTTGAATATTCCTGCTAATTGGAATGTTGCCTGTTCGATGGAACGCGAAGGAAATAGACTGAGAGCTGCAAACTTTGATGAATTGGCAGATTCACCGTTTATTTGCTCGCCATCTTTGCAATACAATCAATATGAATCTCACGGAACGATTTTTCATTTGTGGTTCCAGGGAGATTGCATGATCGAATGGTCGCGACTGATCAAAGATTTCAAAGCATTTACGGATAAACAAATCGAGAAATTCATGGAATTTCCGGTTCCGCATTATCATTTCCTGTTTCATATTCTTCCATACAAAGCGTATCACGGAGTGGAGCATCAGAAATCGACAGTTATTTCGCTCGGACCAACTTATGATGTGTTCGGAGCACTTTATACCGAACTATTAGGTGTTTCATCGCACGAGCTTTATCATACCTGGAATGTGAAAGCGATCCGCCCGATTGAAATGTATCCGTATGACTATCAAACAGAGAATTTGTCGAAGCTGGGATATTTATGCGAAGGTGTAACGACTTATATGGGCGATTTGATGTTGTACAAATCAGGTGTATTTGATCTGGAACAGTATTTACATGAATTTACAGGTCAATTACAGAAGCATTTCGACAATTTCGGAAGATTCCATTATTCGGTAGCAGATTCTTCTTATGATACCTGGTTAGATGGCTATGCACCGGGTGCTCCGGGAAGAAAAGTGTCCATTTACACGGAAGGCTGTCTATTGGCTTTTGTGTGCGATGTCAAAATTCGGGAGCATTCAGGAAACAAACACGGTTTGGATGAATTGATGAAGCGTTTGTACTTCAATTTTGCATTGGAGAACAAAGGCGTGAGCGAAGAAGATTATATTTCCCTGTTAAAGGAATTGGCAGGCGATGAAATAGAAACGCTGATTAAGGATTATTTCTACGGAACAAGGCCGTTTGAAGCCATTTTGACAGAAGCACTTGAAGCTCTTGGCCTGGAATTGACACACAAACCAAATCACCGTTATTCGGTTGGAAGAATCGGGTTTAAATCGCTTGCAGCCGGAGCTCATTTTCATGTTTCTGCAATTTACCCGGGATCTCCGGCAGATTTAGCAGGATTGATGATTAATGACGAAATCATTGCAGTAAACGACTTCAAGCTGAATGGAGACCTGGATAATTGGTTGTCTTACCTGGATGATCAAAACAAACATTTGACCGTGATCCGCCAGGGGAAAATTATTGAGTTATCACTTCCGGAAGTTCAGCGTAGTTTCTACCTGGAATACGGCGTAAAAGTGATCGAAACCCCGAATTCTTTTCAGAAAAAGGCTTTTGAATGCTGGAGTAAATAAAATAAATAACACCTTGAAAAATTAGATTAAGCCTGTTGAAACCGGTTTGATTGATTTTAAAGAATTGATGAACACCAATTTAACGGGTTTGGGGGTATTTACAACGCTTATCAATTGAAAGTCGACGAATATAAATTCGGCGGATATGAGGTATGGCTTATGTATGACTATTGATTAATTTTGACGAAAATTTCATAAAATGATCAATAAAAAACTGTTTAAAGCAGCCCTGGTAGGTGTTGTTTTTATTTTCTCCAATTCGGTAAATGCACAATTCAAATTTTCAAGAGTAAACGTAGCAGATGGTGTTAAAACGGTAGTGAAATCAGGCGATAAAGTTGATATGCGCATTAGCCCTACAGGTAATGTGGAACAAAACTTCGTAGTTGACTTGGACATTGCTGCATTTAGAAAGGCCTATAAATATGATGTAGTAGTGATTGCTTATTTGCGCAATGATAAAATGAATTATTCGTATCTCCATGAGTTTGAATCGGTATTGAATACCAAAAAATATGGAGGAAAGGGAATTGTTCCGATCTATGCATATGACAATAAAAAATTCAAAGAAACGGATTACAAAACGCTTGCAAAAGACTTCATTGAATACGAAGGGGCTACACCTATTTCACGCAAGGTTGCTGTATACGGTTGTTATATTACCGGTGAAGAAGGGTACTTTGATGCAAATGATACGTATCAGTTCCGAAACAAATATTCTGAAGGAGAATTGCTTGGTTATATCGAATTGAATACAGTTTATAATAAAAAGCAAATCGAAGACTTCAATGCGAAACAAAAAGCTGCTGCGTACAACCAGGCTGAGCGGGATATCGATAACATGCAATCTCAATTCAAGAGAAATGTAACTGAAAATGTGGAGCAATATCTTGCTCCGGTTGTTGCAACTCCGATTTACGGTGCTTTATCAGAAGGATTAAAAGAAATCTGGGATTGGAGAGTAAAAGCTGTTCAAGCTGTAAAGTCTCCTGAGAATGCAGATAAATTTATTGCATCTGTTGCAGATTTAGGGAAAGATTTGGAAATCATGTATGCTATTTCGAAGAAAGACAAAGCTATTTTGAAAACCATGAATAAAGAAATTAAGGCGATAACCACCACCCAGGGAAAGTGGGATTATGTTAAATCAAAACAGTAATTCTTTTAGATAAAGAATCGCATTAAAAAAATGCTCCTTCATTTTGAAGGAGCATTTTTTATTTGGACGAGTAATTATGCGTCGTGACTTTTTAAATATTGGTTCTACTTCATGAGCTGAATATGCCCGGTTCTCGTAATTTTCTTGTCTGACATAGAGGATTTGAATCGAATGGTCCAGGTATAAATTCCGGCTTTACAAAGTTCGCCGCCATACGTACCATCCCAACCCACTTTGACATCATTGGATTCAAACAAGGTCTCTCCCCAACGATTGTAAATCGTCATGGTGTAATTGAATGGATCGTATCCGGAAGTAAAGATCGGAATGAAAATGTTGTTGAATTCATCACCGTCAGGAGTAAAGGTATTCGGAATGTAGAAAATCAATTCCTCCTGGATCGTAACAGTCAATTTGGTCGTATCCGGACAATTATTGATGTTGTTTGCAATCAGGATAATGGTGTAGCTTCCCGCCGCTTCAGCATAAGTATGCGTCGGACTAAAGGCCGTGCTGGTTCCTCCGTCGCCAAAATCCCAGGAATAAGCAGATGCATTTGACGATGAATTGATCATTTGGAAATCGGGGTTCATTAAGCCATGAACCGGATTGTTTACATTGAATGATGCAATGGCATTCGGGAAAACACAAACTGCGCTCGGAAATGAAGTCGTCGTTGAGCATCCTGCTGAGCTGGTAGAAGTTACTGTGAGATCATAGCAGCCAGGGTTCACAAATGAATGATTGACGCTGTTTAATTGATTCGAGTTTGGAGTTCCATCTCCGAAGCTCCAGGTAATTGAAGAACTTGCAGGACTGCTCAGATCAACCAACGTTGCATTGAATGGTGCACAGCCGGCAGCAACCGGAACATCGATTTGAACAACCGGCATTTCATTGATCACAATATCAGTCGTTCCAGGAGAAGAACATCCGCCGGAAATCGTATACGTAATCTGGTGTGACCCAACTCCTGCCTGATTCGGTGAGAATTCGCCGCTTGTAGCGCTGACAATACCAGTTCCTGACCATGTTCCACCCGGAATATTTGCTGTCAGAAAACTGTTTGCGGCACTTTCACAAAATGGTCCCACCTGAGTGATTACGGGAATCTGAGTGGAGTTGACCACTACGGTTGTTGTCGTAGAAGAAGTACAGCCATTTAAAGTCGTTGTTACAGTATAAGTTCCCCCCGCGCTCAAAGTTGCCGGAAGTGAAGCGTTTTGCGTTGACGCAGTGAATCCGTTCGGTCCTGACCAATTGTAAGTTGTTCCCGGTAAACTGGAAGCTTGCAACTGTATCGTTGTTCCATCGCATAACGGACCGTTGTTTGTAGCTGTTACCGTTGGAACCGGATTGACGGTCAGAGTCATGCTTGCCGTATTGGTGCAGGAGCCATTTGTTCCGGTTACAGTATACGTCGTTGTTACTGAAGGATTCGCAGTGACGGATGCTCCGGTTGTTGCAGATAACCCGGTAGCCGGGCTCCAGGAATAGGCACTCGCTCCACTGGCCGTTAACGTGGTTGAACTTCCGTTACAAATAAAGGTATTGGGAGTCACTGTTACGGTAATGGGAGTGACTGTTACGGTAACGGTTTGGGAAGACGAACAGCTTCCGGTGGTTCCCGAAACAGTATAAGTTGTAGTGACAGTTGGATTGGCTGTAACGGATGCGCCGCTCGTTGATGATAAACCTGTAGCAGGTGACCAGGAATAATTGGTAGCCCCGCTTGCAGTTAAAATCGTTGAAGCTCCGTTGCAGATCGACGCATTGGGTGAAACTGTCAGAGCCAATGGAGTGACTGTAACCGTTACGGTTTGTGAGGAAGAACAAGTTCCCGTAGTTCCGGTAACGGTGTATGTTGTAGTTGTTACCGGGCTGGCGCTTACACTTGCTCCGGTTGATGCAGATAGTCCGGTAGCCGGACTCCAGGAATAGGACGTTGCCCCACTTGCTGTTAAAGTTGTTGAAGCTCCGGTGCAGATATTGGCATTCGGTGAAACAGTTACGTTGACAGGTGTTACAGTGACAGTTACGTTTGCTGTAGCGGTACAGGAACCGGTTGTTCCGGTTACGGTATATGTTGTGGTACTTGTCGGATTGGCAGTTACTGAAGCTCCTGTGGTTGCGGATAAACCGGTAGCCGGGCTCCAGAAATAAGAGGTTGCTCCGCTCGCCGTTAAAGTTGCTGAAGCTCCCGAGCAAATACTTGTATTCGGTGAAACACTCACTGTCAGAGGTGAAACGCTTACAGTTACCGTACCTGTACTTGTACAGCCGGAAGTTGTTCCGGTAACGGTATAAGTAGTCGTTGTTGTCGGACTGGCGGTAACAGTTGCACCAGTAGTGGCTGATAAACCTGTTGAAGGAGACCAGGAATAGGAACCGGCTCCGCTGGCGGTTAATGTGGCACTTCCTCCCGGACAAATTGTTTGATTTGCCGGAGCAGTTACCGTGGCACTGTTAACCGTAATTGTTGTTGAAGACGAGGCATTACAAGGAGCAACACCAATGGCATAGTTGATTGTGTGTGTCCCGATTCCGGCAGCAGATGGATTGAACATTCCGGTAGAAGAAACGCCCGGTCCTGACCAGGTTCCTCCCATATCAGCAGCAATTAATTGCACGGGACCTGATGTTACACAGAATGGTCCGGCGGGAGTAATTGCAGGATTCGGAGGTCCGGTTTGAGCTCCGGGAGCAGGTCCAAGCTGTAAGGTGAAATTACTCGATGAACCACTCCAGTTTTCCACGATAATCATGATTTCCTGTCCGGCTGAAACAACGGGTGCAGGAACGGAAGACGGGCATGGAAATGCGGTTCCGAATTGATTACATCCGCTGGCTGCGCTGGCATAATTACATCCGATCTGATTGGATAAATTCTGAATGGCGTTACAGGGAGCCTGCCCATTCGGAATGTTAAATACAGCAACATCAAGGAATCCTCCGCTTGAATTACCGTCAATGAGCATGTTCAGTGGCCCGGATGTAGTAATATGAAGAATGATGTATCCCGTATTCGGACCAATCCAGTCCAGACAAGTACTTACACCAGGACCTGGATTTACAAATGTAAAAGGACCAGCTGTTCCGGGAGTACAAATGGAGGTGTTGGTATTACACTGTGCACTTACCGGATTAACATTGAAGATGGAAAAACTAAAGGAGAGGAGGAGAGTGATGAACGTAAGTTTAATGTGTTTCATAACCGCTGTATCCAAAGTGTGTAACTAATTCATTGATAATGGTAGGGCTGAGAGGCTCATTGCACTTGATTTGAACAGTTGTAAAATCACTGCTGAAATCGATGAGAGTGAGAAAAGGATAATGTGCCTTCAGGCGGAGATTTACTTTTTGTTCCCGCTGTTCATTGCCCAATGGCTGATAAGCAGTAAACGAAAAGGTGTAATCATCCGATTGCTGAATAATACATGTGGGATTTGTTCCCGATTGATGTAAGAGGAGATCAACTTCAGTCGTGGATTGATTGGAAGAAATCAATTGAGAACGAAGCTGCAGTAGGGAGTCTGTGCCTGGCGTTTGACCGAACGAAATAGTTGATAAAACTATTATTGATACGATTGAGACGCAGCATATTAGCTTTGTTTTATAGTAGTAATACATTGTAATTAGTTTCGCGTTCTAATATAAAACGAAACTATCAATAGTTGGTTGCCTAAATGGGAATTAAAAAAAGCGTGTTGATTAAAACACGCTTTTCTGAATCAAAGTTAGAATTTATAACTAAGTCCTAAACTCGGTAAAAATGGGAACTGATAAATCTTGGCATTCGTTACGCGGTTCACGTAGAAGATGTTTTTACGATTGTAAGCATTTGTTACGGATGCTACAATTTCCAATTCTGTTTTGTTTTTGAATTTGAATTGCTTCTTGATCGTGATGTCCAATCGGTGGTAAGTCGGAAGTCTCTTCGAATTGAATTCTCCTAAAAGCACTCCTACTGATGGCGAGTTGCTTGTTGTGTAATCCGTTGTAACTCCTTGTGAAAACGATTCGGATTGATAGAACCCTGCAGTTGGCGTGAATGGAAGACCAGAACCAAAGTTCCAGCGAACGTTCACCTCCAGGTCTTTCTTTTTACCGAATGCATAAGATGCAACAATGTTTATGTTGTGTCTTCTGTCAAATACAGGAGCGTATGAGGTGAATCCGTCCCATCTGGTAGATTTCCCGTAAGAATAAACTCCCCATAAGAACAATCTGTTAAAGGTGTATTTCAACAAGACATCCACTCCGTAAGATTTTCCGCTTTCGATCAGGAAGTTCTTTTTATAAACGTCGTCTTCTTTTGAGAACTCAGAAACGTCTTCGTATAATTTATTGACATTGATGTTACTCAATTGAGGGAAGTATTTAAAATATCCTTCTATGTTTAATGACAAGTTCTTTGTTAAGTCAAACTCGGCTCCTGCAATCGCATGCCAGGAATATTGAATTCCGTTTTTGGGATTTTTTGTTTTACCGTTTTCCGTAATGAAATTTTGTTGTACGTTGGAAGGTGCACTCAAAAGTCCGTTAAACAAATTGACGATATCTCTGTCTGAAGAAGCAGAAGTAAAGTTTTGAGAATAACGCCCTCCGGATAATTTCAAGCGGAAAAAGTCAGTTGCGTTGTATTTGATACCCAACCTCGGTTCAATGGAGATGGTACTCAAACTTGCGTAAGCCTGAACGCGTACACCCGGCTGAACAACGAAACGCTTGGAAACAAATTTGTAATTTGCGTAAGCACCGATCTCTACCGTATTGTTCTGATCCTGGATTTTAGAAGCAACTTCGTTGAATGTCAGGTAATCCGTTTTGAAAATGTTCATCATGATACCGTAGTCGATCTGGCTTTCATTCTTCAAAAAGTAAGAGAAATCAAATCCTAAATCCGTTCCGAAAATAGAGCTGGTTCTTGGTTGAGAACCTTCTTCCTCGAAATGCGTTTTGTAGCTTGATGCCGTTAAATGTCCTTTGATGAATGTTTTTCCACCACCCGGTAAAAGAATCCACGACAATCCTCCACCTGCTTGCTGGAAATCCAGAGCTGCAGATTCATTGTACGTTACTTTGTCGCTATTGCTGAATCCGAATACAGAAACTTTGGAACCTTGTCCGGTAGCGAACGTTAATTTTCCGTATAGATCGGTGAAGTTGTATGGCAAACCGTTGCCGTTATTTACCCCGCGATATAGTTGCTTTGCAGTGTAATCCAATAAGGAATGCTTTGCAGAGAAAATGAATGATCCTGCTCCGGGTCTTCCTTCTTTTGCGCGGTACAATGGTCCTTCCAATACTAATTTTGCAAGGAAAGGAGATGCGGAAACTTTTCCTCCGAAACTCTTTTTGTTCCCGTCGCGGTAAGTAATGTCCATCACGGAAGAAATTCTACCTCCGTATTTTGAATCGAATCCTCCGGTGTAAATATCTACGTTCTTCACCAATTCTGTTTCGAAAATGGAGAAGAAACCAATTGAATGGAAAGGATTATAAATCGTCATTCCATCCAATAAAATCTTGTTTTGAATCGGTGTTCCGCCACGAACATACAATTGTCCGCCCTGGTCACCTGTAGTAACAACCCCCGGTGTTACGGAAAAGGCTGCTGTAATATCATTTTCAGCTCCAACGGAAGGAATACGCTCCAATCCCTTTTTGTCTAATTTGATTACGGACATCAATACTTCCGTTGTTTTTGCCTTTGTTTCAGCAGAAATAACGACTTCTTCGATCGCATCAGGAGGAAGTAAGTCAATTCTTATTTCGGTAATTCCTGATTTCGCCTTAACGACGATCTCTTTGTTATATTCTTTGAATTCAACAGATTGAACCTTCAAAAGGTAGGTACCCATCGGGACTTTCGGAATGGTGAAGAAACCATTTACGTCGGTGTTTGCCCCAAGAATGTTCTGTGACTTATCTGTTGGAATAAGGATTACTTTTTCGAAGGGAACAACCTCACTGTTCTCATTGTTGAAAAGAAATCCGCGAATGATATGATCCTGTGAAAATGAATAAATGGATATGGTTAAGAATGCAACTATGGAGAGTATGTGTTTCATAAGGTTTACCATGAATTTAAAGAAGTTTCGAAGTTACATAATTAACACTAATTAACTAGCTAAAATTTTGAAAAATGATTAAACGTGCAGATTATTGATTGAACGGCCTTTAAGGAACAGGAAATAGTGAATAGCCAATAGCCATTTTATTACTCTTTCATCCCAATTAAGCTCTTGCCTAATGCCTATTGGCTAATTACTCTTGCGAAGCAAGTACTTCGCTTTCTCCCAATAAACATCCATTTCTTCCAAAGCCATTTCTGCCATATTCTGCTTGTCTGCAGCAATGAGCTCTTCCATTTTCTGGAAACGTGCCTTGAACTTCTGGTTGGTAGATTCCAAAGCGTCTTCCGGATTAATGTTGATGAAACGGGCGTAATTCACCAGGGAAAACATGACGTCTCCGAATTCATCCAGAATTTTGTCCTGGTCTAATGATTGTTGAGCTTCGTGCAGTTCTGAGAATTCCTCAATGACTTTATTTTTAACGTCTTTGATGTCTGACCATTCGAAACCGATTCCTTTTACTTTTTCCTGAATACGCATGGCTTTGATCAATGCCGGAAGCGTATTCGGAACTCCTTCCAAAACGGACTTTTTTCCTTCTTTCAGTTTGATCTTTTCCCAGTTTGCTTTTACTTCTTCTTCCGAATCTGCTGTTACGTCTCCGTAAATATGCGGATGACGGTGAATCAGTTTATCGCAAATTCCATTCAGAACTTCCGTCACGTCAAAAGCACCTAACTCGGAACCGATTTTGGAATAAAATACCAAATGAAGAAACAGATCTCCAAGCTCTCCCTTGATTCCGTTCAAGTCATTGGCCTGGATGGAATCCGCCAACTCATAGGTTTCCTCAATGGTTAAATGCCGCAGCGACTGGATGGTTTGTTTTTTGTCCCAGGGACATTTTTCGTGCAAATCGTCCATGATATTCAAC
>NZ_JASLCN010000192.1 GCF_030151805.1 Fluviicola sp. | reverse complement strand
CACTTGGAAATTGCTACGATATGAACAAAAAGCCGGAAGAAGCAATCCGCGTCTATAACGAAGGACTCAAAATATATCCGTATCAACACAACTTACTTTACAACAGAGGAATCACCTACGCCAATCAAAAAAAATACAAAGAGGCAATCAGTGATTACATGCAGGCCATCCAAAGCAACGTGTATCACGGAAACAGTCATTTAGCCCTTGGTTTATTGGCTGCAAACGAAGGATTGTACGATCAGGCATTATTGTCCTTACTTACTTTTACCTGGTTGAATCCGGATGACTCAAGAACACCCGGAATTGTCGGTATTATTGAGCGCATTTCAAACGGATCTTTTGAAAAAGAACCAAAGAATATCAAAGATTTGTTCGGACCAGACAATTACGAAGATTACAACCTGCTTTTCGAGAATAAAATTGCGCTGCAGGACAATTACAAAGCAAAATTCTCCATTCCGACTGCATACGGAAAACAATTGCATTTGTTCCTGAAAAACAACAGCTACGATAAATCGAACATGGATTTCTGGAATCAGCATTACATGCCGTTCTTCGAGAAGATCTGGAAGGCAAAAATGATTGATCAGTTCTGCATGGTTCCTTTGACTTCTTTCGACAGTCAGGATATTCAATCAGCGATCAAACCGAGAATTTCAAAAATCAAAGCTTTCTACGATTGGTCAAAAACGGCATACAAAGAAGCTACTTCCGATCAGTTCATGGAATTCGAAGGCACAAAACAATGGGTTTCCGTCGATTACAAATCCAGCCATCTGGAAGGAATCGGAAAACAAAGTGCTCAAAAGAAGCCTATTGGAAATTACTACATCTATCACCGCAACGGTTTATTGAAAATGCTTGCCCAGTTCGGTGAAAACGAAAAACCGATCGGAACCTGGGAAATATACAATGATTTTGACGGTAACATTACCCGTAGAGTTGAATTCACTTCCAATCCGGATGAAAAAATTCAGTATTCCTACTATTTCAGCGGCGAACCTTACCTGAAATACAAAATGATCAAAGACCTGGAACAAGATACTGTGACTTACTTATACCGTAACGGAACTGTCAAAGAAAAGTATTTCGTGAAGGATGGTAAGAAAAATGGTTTATACAGAACGTATTATACAAATGGTCAGTTGTCGGTAGAAATGACCTACAAAATGGGACTTGGAGAAGGAAGTTATACTTCTTACAATTCAAACGGCGTGAAAGACGACGAATTCCAGCTGGTAAACGACAATATTCATGGTGTTCGCAAAAGATACCATTCGAACGGACAGCTTGCTTCTCAATACAACTATGTGAACGGGAAATACGACGGTGAGTATGTAACGTATTTCTACGACGGAAAAGTAGAGAAAAAAGGAACCTACAAAAACGGGAACGAAGTAGGTAAGTTTGAAGAATATTACTCCAACGGAGCAATGTCAGGATCCATGCTTTTAGATGAATCCGGAAAACAAAACGGTGTCAGCATTCAATATGACCTGGACGGAAAGAAATATGAAGAAATGGAATTTTCCAAAGGAGAATTAAAATCCATTACATACTATGACAAAGCGGGAACGGCTAAAGTTCTTGCCACGAAAAAAGGAAAGAAAATTGATTACATCCGCTCCTACCCGGATGGAAAAAAATCTGTTGAAGGGCAAATCGTAGACGATCAACGAGTTGGAGAATGGAAGTATTACGACAAATACGGAAACCTGACAACGCTTGAAAAATACAAGGACGGAAAATTGACGGATACGTTGAAGGAATACTTCTCCAACGGTCAATTGGAAAGCTTCAGCGTTGTAAACAACGGAAGAAGAGACGGACTATTCCAAACATTCAACATCTTCGGAGATTTGGTTTCGGAAGGTTACTACACTGACGGAGATTATGACAACCAATGGATCGGATACTATTCAGACGGTAGTTTCAGTTATAAGAACTTCTATGTTCAGGGAACGAAACAAGGCTACCAGATTTCATATGACGTAGAAGGCAAATTGGACGGAATGGATGAATACGATAACGGACGCATCATTGCCCACACGCAATTTGATACGACGGAAAACATCCTGAGCCAGATGGGTGAATACAATGGCGAAATCCAATTGAAAGATCCTACAAACACCTACGTGAAGTTTATCGGGAATTACAAGAATGGTTCTGCAGACGGAAACTTCAAGTGGTTTACGATCAATAACATCTTAACGTGTGAAGGAAACTATAAAAACGGAGAGCGTGACGGAACCTGGAAGTGGTACAACACAGACGGAAAACTAACGCGTGAAACAAAATACGTTAACGCAAACATTGACGGAGTCGATAAAAACTACCACGATAACGGAACGATTGAATCCGAGATCACCTACGTAAACGGAGACCGTCAGGGGAAATTCACGTATTACAGCGAAAACGGAAAAGTGGTAATCAGCGGGGAAAACCTGGACGACAAAAGACACGGAGAAGTCAAATACTTCGATGTAAATGGTTCCTTAATGATGATTCGCTACTACAACTACGGAATTTTCACTTCCTACTCTTACCTGAACGCAGAAGGAAAAACGGTGAAACCGGTAGAATTGGTCGGTAACGAAATGAAAGTAGCGTGTTATTACAAAACCGGGAAGAAATCCATGGAACATACCCGCAAAAACGGATTGATCGAAGGACATTACATCACCTATCACGAAAACGGAAAAGTTTGGGAAGATGAAGATTACTTACACGGAGAACAACACGGAAAGTCACTGGAGTACAACGAACTTGGAAAGAAAACCAAAGATGCAAACTACCTGAAAGGGGAATTGCACGGAAAACTCATGGAATACAACAATGCGGGGGTTTTGGTTTACGAGGCAAACTATCGTTTCGGAGAACTGCATGGTGAAGCGAAGGAATACAATGCGGAAGGAAAATTAACCCGAATTATTACATATTATGGAGATGTTGCTGTCAAGATTCAAAAATTCTAAAGGATTCATTCTTTTCGTTTACTTCCTGTGCTTTTCGTTCCTTTCTCAAGGTCAGACGAATGAGATTCTGGCTACCTACAAAGCGAAATATCCGGGGAATCACATCGTTCAAACCAAGAATGAGCGCACTGTAACTATCAAGTATGTAAAAGGAAAACCGACTTTGGTTTATCATTACGAGTACGAAGATCTGATTATCGACAAAAACGGGGCAAACATGCTTTCCGAATACGCCATCGATTTCACTTCTTTTGAAGCCGTATCGAATATTGAAGCTTATTCGATGGTTCCCGTGGAGACGAAGTCGAAAAAAGTGGTTTCAAACAAAATGTTTACCCGGGATGCCGAAGCTGACAGGGGAATTTTTCACGACGACAGCAAGGAAACGGTAATCGTATTTCCGGGATTGATCGAAGGAGCGTTGCGTCATCTTTCCTATGATATTACGATGACAGAAAATGATTTTCCGTTCGGATTTGTCTTTTTTGATTTCACCCCGACAGAAAATCCGACTTTCAGGATCGTTTCGGACACCTCCATTCACCTGTTATTGAAAGAATACAATACGGATAAAATCAAACTGAAAAAAGAGGAAACCATCTCTAAAAATATCCGGACAACCACTTACAGCTGTGAAAATGCATTGCTACTGAAAACGGAAGAGAACTCACCGAATATCCGGTATTACGCGCCTCAGATCCTGGCTCAGATCGCTTACTACAATTACAAAGGTCAAAAAGTAAACGTTGGCGGAAGTCTGACGGATCTGCACACCAATTACGCTCCGAATGTAGCGGAAGTGGAAAACGAAAAACCAAGTCCGGAAATTACACGGATTGCAGATTCGATTACGCGCAATTTGTCTACAAACCTGGATAAGGTACGCGCCATTTATTACTGGGTGCAGGATCATGTAAAATACATTGCTTTCGAAGAAGGAATGGGCGGATTTGTTCCGCGCCAGCCAAACCTCGTTGTCGACAAACGCTACGGAGATTGCAAAGACATGGCTTCCCTGATTTATTCCATGCTGAAAGCCGTAAACATTCCAAGTTATTTAACCTGGGTTGGTTCCCGCGACCTTCCTTTTAAATACAGTGAATTCCCCAGCGGAATGTGTGATAATCACATGATCACCACTTACAAGGAAGACGGAAAATACTATTTTCTCGATGCCACCAATTCGTTCCAGACCATGAATGCGTCAACCGGTTTTATCCAGGGAAAAGAAGCGCTTTTGCATATCAGTCCTACGGAATATGAATTGGCGAATATTCCGGTCAGAGACGAGCAATATTCTACCGTTTACGATTTTTCAAGCATTAAAATTGATGGAAAAGACCTGGTTGGGAAATCGTTCACGAAAATCGACGGATATTACCACACTTTAATCGGGAATTACGCAAAAGACGTACTTGCAAAAGACCTGAATAAGTTTTTGACAAGTATCAATCAACGCGGAAACAATTCCTTCATTGTGACGAACGGAAGTATGCAGAATGTGTTGAAAAGAGACACAACCGGAATCATGAATTTTGACTGGACCTGTAAAAATTATTGTACCAACCTGGATGATGCGATTTACATCAACATGATCCTGAACAAGAACATTACGTATCAAAATGAGTTGAAGGAAACCCGGATCGCACCTTTTGAACTGGATCACCAATCAGCCGATAAATATGTGGTTGAACTGGAAATTCCTCAGAATTATGTTGTGAGCCACCTTCCTGCTTCGGCTTCTTTCCATTCAGACATCGTTGATTTTGATGTGAAATACGAACAAAAAGGTTCTAAAATTATTATGACGCTGGATATTGCATTGAAATTCTTAATCCTGGAGCCAGGCCAGTTTGCGGAATGGAACAAATTCATTGCACAGAAGAAAAAAGCAATCTCCGAAACGATCGAACTTAAACGCAAAAAATAACATGAAACACCTTATCCTTGGAATCATAGCTTTTGTAGCAACAAGCTATTCTATTGCTCAGTCGCCGGTTTACATCAACTACGACTGGAAAAGCACTCCTGAAAAATTGGAAGTGTCGGAAAAAGACAAGTTGGAAGATGAAATCATGCTTTTTGAAAAACGAAGCATCGAATTCACGGAATACAACAACGGATTTTACCAGATGGTGCTGGTTCACAGCATTGAACTGATCAATACCGATGCGGGAATTGAAAACAATAACAAGGTGTATATTTCCAATAAACCCGGATCAACCGTTTTGAAACAAAAAGCACGCGTGATCAAACCGGACGGAAAAATCATCAACCTGAAGGAATCCGATATCCAGGAATCAAAAGATGAAAACGGGAATGTGGAGTACCGTTATTTCGCTTTGGAAGGATTGGAAAAAGGAAGTTACATCGAATACCTGCATTACATCAGTGAAGAACCAACCTTAACGGGTTCTTCTCTTTACCTCCAATCCAATGTAGACAAAAACAAAGTGGATTATGACATCATTTGTCCGAAACACCTGGAATTTATGTTTCATTCG
>NZ_JASLCN010000174.1 GCF_030151805.1 Fluviicola sp. | reverse complement strand
CGAAATCCTCAATAATTGCTTTGGATAATCTCGCGATCTTATCGCGTGTTCTTTTGTGAATTTTCATAATTCTCATTTTTAATTTTTTCAATCCATTTTTTATTCATCCGTGCGATTTTTGTTAACCAATCGCGGAGTTGTTCAATTTGTTCATCTGTGTATTTCTCGAACTTCTTTCCGAGTATTTTTCTACACTCTGTAATTGTTACCATTGTTTGAACGATTGCAATGAAAGCTATTCGGGATAGCTCCGACCCGTGCTATTTTTGTGAAAAAATCATAAAAAACGCTGAACCCCTGTATTTACAAGTGATTCAGCGTTTCATCCCAGGGAATCGGTTCGTTTACTCCCAATTTGGAGAATTCACGACCGACCCTGCACACAGATACCCATGTAAATACGAATCCATGACCATACTGCGGGAAAAATCCAACGCACCGGAAAGTTCCCGTTTGGGTTCAATAATTTTCACATTGAACCGCCGGAGCTTGCGACCGCTTTCAGAAAATAATTCAATGTTTTTCCGTTCCACTTGCTTTACCAGCCGATTGATCCGTAAAAACTCGCTTGTGTCCGTATCGCCGATTTCGCTCAATGCTATATCGTAGATACTACGTTGAATCACATTCAGAATGTTCGGTTCTTCGTTCATCGTTGGTACTAAGCCCGTGCGGGTCGAAATAATCAGAAAATGGTACTCATCCGAATCCGGCTGTTCCAGGACGTAGCGAACCGCATCGCCCAGCGGATTAATGTTTCGGAGTCCCCCGTCAATCAGATTCGAAGTTTCAAATTGTGTTGTGGAAATCCGGTCTACGGGTGACCAGATCAGGGGCATAGTCGAAGAAGCCAGCACCGCCTTTTGAAACTCAGAATTATCGCGAAAATCCGTGTGTTTGGCACTATAATAATTTCCGTCCGTAAGCGATACGAACCCGGCTTGAAATACCTGGCTCTTGATGTCTTTTAACTGAACAAGCAACTTCACTTTTTCAAACAACGGGGTATTGTCTGCAATAGATTTGAGCGTTTTCACCTTGTTTACGATCTTTTGTATGACCTTTTCGCGTGAACCTTTAAACAGCAAACCAACCTTTTGAAACGCCGAAATGTCGGATAATAGAAATTTCCCCAGGCGTTCCGTATCCAGGGTGATTTTGTTATTCTCAGTTTTTAAAAAATCGCTTACATAGATTTCATCGGGACTACCTGCAATGTGATTCCACATTTCATTGAGTTCTTTGTTCTTTCCCGATGCGATTAAAGCCCCGTTTAGTGCGCCAGCAGATACGCCAAAAACGGCGTGCGGAACTCCGACCTTTTCAACCCCGTTACCGAAGTTGATCCCGTCTTTTAGTATTCTTTGCCATGCTCCAACCTGGAACGCGCCACGCGCGCCACCTCCGGTTAGAATTACAATCAATTTTCTCATGACTTTTGATTATTTGATATTGTTCTGAATGACCATGAAAAACGGGACTTTATTCCCTGAAAGTTTTCCGTTTTCATCGGTCTTGTAGCTGGAAACCTTGACTTTATTACTCACGTTTCCGCCAATCGCCTTGATATAATTTTTTCCGGTTTCAACAACCAGCTCACCGTGAGAAGGAAAAAAACCGCTTGAATCGTAGCCTTTTCCGTTTTCACGGCTGTACACAACTAAATCACCGGGTTTTGGTGCGTATTCCGATACACGGAATCCCCGGAGTGGTGCGTTTTTGTTGTCCCGGTTTGCTTTGGCGCTTTGAAAGTACCCGGAATGTGATTGTGCATAAGGGAATTGATCTTTTGCGCCCGCCTTGTAAAAGAGCCAGGAAATAAATGCGCTCGACCAGGCGTAAGAAGACTGAACCGCCGAATTTTGCATTTGTGAAGCGGTGAAGTTAAACCCTACCACTTTCCAATAGTCTAAGAGGTAAGAACTGGCTTTTTCAGATGTTTCGGTGAGTGTTTTCCATTTTTCGGCTTCACCTTTCGCAATCCGGATCAACCGTTTTTTGAAAGAATCCCTGAAATAGAAATAAAGCGCGACCGCAACTCCGGCACTTAATAAAATAACAACACCGGAAATCAAGATTACCCGACTCGTTTTCATTATTTTGGCACAAATTTTTTGGTGGTTTTTGAAGAAAAAAGAATAATAAGGCGGGAGGTCGGAACGCGCTCAAAGGTATCTAATCCAAAACTTGTGCACAGTTCTTTTCCCGCCTTTGCCTTTATGCCCTCCCCATTACCTATTTGTGGGGCTAAAGGCTACCTAAAAAGTTGTTCCTTACAGAATGGAATCTTATTTCTCAGCTTCGATAAGGCGGTCTATCTTCTTTTCAATTCTTTGCAGACTTTCTTTTATTTGTTTTATCTCAGTATCATCAACCGCTCCCTTAAGTTCCAGGCTTTGAATCCTTGTCAGGGTTTGGTCAATTTCCTGTTGCTGTGAAATATTGGCTTGGCGGTTCTGCTCTGTCATGGCAGTAGTCTGGAAGTAAAACGGAACGACCGAAAAAACTGCCCCGGTCAGGATCAGCAAAACACCTTGTCTTACGTGATCCCAAAGTTTTCCGTTCATGGTTTCAGGTGTTGTTTGAATCCGCACCGATCAAAAGCGATACAGGCAGAACGTCCATTTTTTCGCCCTGCTTATATATCGCAATATGCGGTACACTTAACTCACCTTCCTGTTTCAAAAAGAGAAGCAAAAACAACTCTTTTGTTGATGAAGCCTGAAACTCTTTCATTGAAGATACAAATATGTTTTTAATTACGTCACGGACATACATTCCCACGATCATTGCCATTCCTTTACCACCACC
>NZ_JASLCN010000168.1 GCF_030151805.1 Fluviicola sp. | reverse complement strand
TTCAGGACCATTGTTTTTTCAGACAGGTTAAACTCCATCACGATTCCGGCCTGATCGAATACAAATTTATCTTTTGCACTCGCTTCAAGTGGAAATGCTGCTTGCCCGGTAGCTTGCGCTGTCAATATCTTGCCTTCTTTGAGAATCGTTATTTTCACAGGAATTTGGGTAGAAGAATAAACTCCTGCGTATTGATCCAGATCTTCGGGCTTTACCTCATAACTTGTAAACACGGGAATATCGTACGGTTTATTGTAAAAAGCGCTCTGCATCGCAATCATAATCGCACTGTTGTTATAATTCGACCCGTTTGAGATCAACGCAAATGACACTTTTTTATCTGCGAAATGAATAAATTCGGAACTAAAGCCGTCAATTCCACCGGTATGTCCGTAACCGATTTTGTCAACAAAAGGTGTTTGAAACAAACCAAGTCCATAGCCGTCTTTCAGTGTTTTCATCAGTTCAAGGCTTTCCTTTTTCAATAATTTTCCTCCGAACAACCCATCACTGAATTTCGTCAGATCTTTTGGGGTAGAAACAATTCCGCCAGCTCCTAAAGGAATGGAAATATCCGTTTCTGTTTCAGGTTGCCAACCTCCGGCAAAATGATACGATTTCACTTCATTGTTTTTCGTGTCGATCTTTCCACCCAAATACGTATTCGTCAACCCAATCGGATCCGCGATATATATTTTCAAAATCTCTGCATAGGGTTTGTTGAACGTCTTTTCAAGAATATAGCTTAACAAAACAAAGTTCGAGTTAGAATATTCAGCTTTCATTCCAGGTGCAAAATCGCTCCCGCCCTTTGCAATGATTTCCACCATTTCCTTTTCGGTTTTAGCTTCCGTCAACCAGGACGGATAGCTTTCATCGTCCGTGAAATTGTGAATCCCGCTTCGGTGACCCAACAAGTATTTGATCGTTATTTTATCTGCATGTTGAATTGTAGGAAAGAATTTCTCAATCGTTTGGTTCAAATCCAGCTTTTTCTCTTCAACTGCTTTCAAAACCAATACCGTTGTAAAGGTTTTCGAAATGGAACCAATGCGGTATTTCGAGTTTTCAGTTGTTTTCGTATTTGCTTCCACATCTGAAAATCCAAGCGATTTGGTATAAATAATCTTTCCGTTTTCAGAAATGGCTACGCTTCCCATAAATTTGCCGCTTTCTTCCAATGATTTGAAATAAAGATCGAGTTTCTGAGTATCCATTTTTTGTGCACATGCAGCAGATACAACGAAGAAGCATAGCAGAAGTGACAGGTACGTTTTAATCATAATCAATGAGTTTTATGAGTTCTTTTAGCAAAAATACGACGCTTAAAAGAATCTGACCCGTAATTTATTCCATCGAACGGGATCATTGATTATCGGTAGAACCCGTTTATAATCGGTGGGAATTCATTTTTAGTAAATAAAAATAAGTATTGTACGAAAACGTATACGATAAAATGGAACAATGTCAAAGAAAGGCAACGACATTAGTGTCCCTGGATTTATACGTGCTTTTTGACAGATAACATAAATAATCCGATTGCTGTGATCAAAAATGCTGTTCCTCCAAGTATTGCTCCATAAAAAATGAATCCTGTGTTTGATAAGGTTCCGAACAATCCGACACCCAAAAAGATAGAACCGAGTAACAAATAAGTCCATCCTCTTTTACCTGCCGATTTTCTTATTTTGGATCTGGCAGATACATAATGTGTCTCAACTTCCTCTTTTGAAAATCCAAAATCCCGGCTGGCTTTGTTTACAATACTTCTTTTAGATTTCAGAAGCAACATTTCCTTTCCCAGGTATTGCTCCAACTCATTGGATTCATTTGGTTCCATTCTTAGCGATTTTTGGTAAATACAGGATCAGCTGCATCATTGTACCACGTAAAATTACTTTCTTCTACTATTTCTCCAACAACTCGATTACTTTATCCATTTCTTTATCTCGTCCAAGTATCACATCCTCGTCCGTATAGTTGATGGATTCTGTGATTCTAACACCCACTTTTTGCGTCAGATCTCCATTTGGATAAAACACACCTAATCCGGTAAAAGATAACTCGTAACCTCCCGGCAAATTCATGGTTTTGACATTTCCGTCTGCGCCCGCTGTTGTTTGCCCGATTGTTACCGCACCCGGAAAAACATATTGCAGATTCATCGTGTAAAACTCACTGGCACTCAACGTTTCCGGATTCACCAAGATGAACACTTTGCCCGCGTAGCTATGCCTGGTTTTTCCGGGAATATCGGGAAAATACTCCTTTGCAGCTCCATTGTATAACCAGGTTCCGATATTCTCCGGATTCGGGAAGTAAATTCTGTGATAGTAATTATCCTTTTCAGCAAAGTATTTGTAAATGTATGTATGCACAAATCCGCCCCAATCCGGGTAGCCCCGCATGTCAAAAACAATTGCTTTTTTAGATGCTGCGTCTTCCAGTACCGAATCCATGATTCTGTCTATTTCCTTATCGTCACTGATTGTATCCACCAGGTGATAAATATGATTGATCTTGAAATAGGCAAAGTCTTTCTTTTCAGCTTCCGGGGTTTTCTGCGATTGTTGCTTCTTTTGAAAATAATCATTGATTTCAGCCACCTGACTTTTGTTTGTGACAGAAATAAATTCAATCACACAATCCCGTTCTTTTCCATTCGAACCGACTCTGAATGTATTGACTGGTGAGTCATTGTTCCAAACAATATTACTAAGGTAAGCTGATAATTTGTGGATCAACAACGTTTGATTAGAGCTGGAAAGCAATTTGCTCTTATCCGCTATCAATTCAGAAACTTTTTGATTGTTTACCATATAAATACGGTCTCCAACTTGAAGTGATGCTTTAGTACATAATTCCGGTGAAATGAGATTCATGACCAGGATGTAATCGTTGAATACCTGGTAATCGAACGGAGGATAATATGTACTGTGAAAAAGTTCTTTTTTAAATTTCAGTTGCTCGTAAAACCGGAAAGCATGCGTGTCTTCCAAAGTTGAAATAAGACGAGCGATAATTTCCTCCAATTCCTTCCTGGTGTTACATTCAATTAATTGCGGCAGTTTTTCCATCCCGAATCGGTCAAATGGATTACTCATCAAGTATTTGTAAGGATACAAATAATCCACTACTCCCTGTATTTTGGCAAAAGTCAACAAGCGATAGGCTAATGGCAGATTTTCCTCTTTCTTGAATTCATATTTCTTCTCGTTGGGAAGCTCACTTTCCCAACCTTGCTTTGTCAGGTAAAAATGATCCTCACCCGTGAATCGGTTGTCATAAATAGTACGAAGTGTTGCCCTTGTTTTTTTTGATATTTCGGAATTCTTTTCGTACCACCCAAAATCCTGATTCTGCTTCAATAAATCCGTTTCTTTGGAAACAAACTGTTTCTTCAGTGAAGTAGGTTTACTCAAATCTGCTATCAAAACGGCTATTACCTCATCGCAGGTTTGTTTGGAATTGATTCGTTGAATGTTTGCCAGAAATAAACTATCTGCATCTATTTTTCCGGTAGCCAAATCAGGGTGATAGTACTTGATAAAGTTCCAGGCTTTCGAAAAATAAAAATACTGTTTCGCTTGTCCGAATGATGCATAAGAAAGGATCAAAAAGGAAATAATAGCGGGTGTTCTTTTCAGGGTGTTATTTCTCATCTTAATCGTTCTAATTGTCCTTTGCGTTTTACAATGTTCTTATAATCCCATTGAATTTCCCGTGCTTTTTCCAACCAACGCGCCAAATCTATGGTATTCACTTCTTCTACATCCGTATAACGCGATTCTGCTGCTTTAAAAGTTCCTTCCGGTTTCAGACCGGTTTCACCAAATGATTGACCGCTCCAAAACAACAAACGCACACAGTTTTTCAATTTGCTGTATCCAACCACCGGATTTCCCTCCAGGAACCAAACAGGATGTGCATGCCAGATTTTGTTTTCGGCTTCAGGAAGTCCTTTGCAGATTTCATGCGCCAGCAGATCACAAATCAATTGATTCGCTTCTGTTTGTAGTTGGTTGTATGCTTGAATATCCGGGTTCATTTGATTCTCTTTTTAATTAAAGATAACAAAAGCTCCTGGATATTGTGGAGACGCAATGTATCGGACTTCATGTCGTATACTCACCAGATTCATTTTATGGTTTCTGATTTAATCAACAGTTCGCAATCTATTTGATTTTGATAATTCCTGTCCGGTACAAATCCAGTGCTTTTTGTAAAATCGTCTCAATAAGCTCAACCGGTAAATCTTTACCCGGATCTACTCTGAGAATCTTCATTCTTGAACGATCTCCTTCTTCCAGCTCCGGATGATCCAGGTATTTTCCTTCTACCATCAAAATGTATGGTTGATCAGTTTTTTTGTCAGTCCACAAATAACAAAACATCTTTTTCCGATAGCAGAAACATGGCATTCCCCATTTCCGGGTTTCGGTAACATCCGGATCCTGCTCAAGAATAAGACTTCTCAAAGCCAGCAAACAGCTTTTGTTTGGTTCTGTTTTATTCAAATAATAGTGTTGAAGTTCTTCAAGCATGATTGACTATTTTTTTTAGATATGAGTTGTTTTTGCTTGAAAGCGGCATTTATTTACCGGAATCAATCATTTGGTTATAAATCACCGGCATTTGTCCTTTCCAATTGATCCACAGATTTTCATCCGTTATGAGCCGCGACATCAGGTTTGCAACGTTGATCCGGCTGGTTTTTCCCGGGCTGAACAAAGCACTTCTCACAGGAGATGGATGCAGGGAATATTCTGTTACATTTCCTTCGTCGATCAAAGTATCCGGACGAACAGCCGCCCATTCAACAAACGGATTATTCTGCCCGACTTCAGTTCTCAAATAATCCGCGGCCTGTTCATTGTCCGGATGTGGCGGCAATAATAAGCGCAGCAATACGGTTACAATTCGTTCACCAACTGAAATTGGTTCATTCAAATCCCTGTTTCGATTGCCTGCCGTGTTCATCAATACGAATTTCACGGGCTTTTCCGGTGCGTTCTTCTCAATTGCTCTGCATAACAAACTCACTGAATCTCTCACCAGTTTTCGTGGTTTTCCATAAATACCTTTCAAACTCATATTATGTCCCAGGCAGCAAGCTACTGCCCCGTAATCGCGAAGGTACTCAGACAGTTTTTCAACAGGAATTTCAGCAATGTTTCCTTGCAGAATTTCCAGCTGATCGCTGTGACTCCAATGATCCGGAATCGCGCTCTCTGAACGGACAATGACTTTAACTCTTTGTCCGGATTTCAATAACTGTTCTACCAGCAATTTTCCTGTCGCTCCGCTTGCCCCGACGACCAATGTTGTCATTTGATGCTATTTTGACTTTTAAATTAGCACTAAATTTCTCATCAATCTCTTACTGCAATTAAAAAATCGATCTCAGCGTCTGCCGGGTTTTGAGCCTTTTCTCCGAAAACTTCGAAGTCTGCGGTGAATGCTCTGTTTAAATCCATTTCCCAAATTTCGCCCCATTTATTCACAATCAATCCTTGCACCAAATCTCCTTTAGCAGAGAATTTCACATAACTTCCGCCTGCTACTGATTTCCCAATCATTCCGGCCGGGATTTTGTCCAGGTTTTCTACTTTGCAGCCCAATATGGTCGTGTATGGTTTCGTATGATCGCTTTCATACTCAGTGTAGATCGAATACACCGTGTTGTCCATTTTGTTTGGAATGGCTTCCATCACTCCTTCAGTCATAAACCTTCCCCATAAATCTGCAATTTCTGTTGCAGCCCGGTTGTTTTCATTGGTAGTTCTTACCGAAATGCCGATTACTTTAAAAGACTCCAGATTTACTTTTTCCATTGTTTACTTTTTAGAATACCTCACAAAGCTAAAATGGCACAGTGACAACCTTATGTCAGGGGTCCGGAAAAATAATCACCGATTTTGGCTTTTAATGTTTCAAGCTAAACAACCTGACACACAAAGGAATCAATGCAATTGAAACTGCAATAAAAATCGAAACTCTGACATAATTGAGTGTTTGCCAAAGCGAAGTCCTGTTCACCAAATCTTTTGCAAGTGAAGGAGTTTCGGCAACTTTCTGAAAGTCGATAATATTGGGTGCAAAATATGAAAGTGTCCAAACCCTGACAACAAAATGAACCGCAAACAAAATCAGAAGCCAGTTTTTGACAGGGGCAATTTTCCAGCAGAAGATGATTGCAAGTATGAATGTAATCTCATGCAATGAATGAAAAACAATCCAAAACACTTTTAAACTCGCTCCGCGCCCATCCGATAGAAGACCGAAATTATCAGGCGGAGAATTTACCCATTTAGGAACAAAAACCAGCGTTTCAAAAATCTGTGCTCCATTCATTAAAAAGTAAATTAATGTGGTGATACAAAGCCATATCTCAGCTCTCGTCAAATAGCTTGTGGTTATATTTTCCATTTTAATCATTTTGTTCTGTGTTTATGCTTTGTGTTACCTCTTTCATAATGGCGGTTGCTTCTGTAAAATACCGCTCAATTGTTTGTATTTCCGTGATCGAAAAAGAAGCTATAAGCTCCAATGTTTTCTGTTGCAATTCACTAAAAAGCGGCTCTAATAACTTCATGCTGTTTTCCACATTTGGCACAATGAGTACTTTCCGTCTATCGTTCTTAGTAAACTGTCTTTTGAGTAATTTCTTTTTTTCCAGGCGGTCAATCAAACCGGTTACCGCTCCTGTTGTCAACCCGGTAAGTTTTGAGAGGTCGCCCGCCGTCAATTCTTTATGCTGAAGAATCAGTCCCAGGTATTTATGATCAGAACCTGTAAGTCCTGCCTTGCGGGCAATTGTTTCATGCATGAAAATTGAAGCATCCGAATACTCCCGGCTGGATAATCTGAATTGCTGGATAATCTGATTGTCTAATTTTTCACTCATCATCTAAATATCTTAGTGACAAAGATAAATTAAAAACATGTAAAAAAACAAATATTCAGTTAAAAAAACAAGCAAGTCCTTAAACACTCTTTAACAAGGCATTACAAGGCTTTCAGTAAAGAAAAAATGCGACTGTTTTTATTTTAGAATTTGGTTGGCTTCCGTCAGGATAAGCGGTTTTCCGTCAGTAATTAGAATCGTATGTTCGTGCTGCGCCATAAATCCACCTTTGTTTCCAACCATGGTCCAGCCGTCATTCAGCGTATCAGCATAGGTTGATGTGGTTGATATAAAGGTTTCGATTGCTACAACTGAATTTCGCTTAAAACGTCTTTGATCAAACCTGTTTTTATAATTGAGCAATTCATCCGGTTCTTCGTGCAGACTTCTTCCAATTCCATGTCCGCCCAGGTTTCTGATCACTTTATATCCTCTTTTGCGGGCTTCAGATTCCATCAAATGTCCAATATCCGCTATTTTAACTCCGCCGCGAATGCTATCAATCGTTTTCTGTAGAATTTCTTTCGAAGCATCCACCAATTTTTGATGTCCGTAGCGATCTTCACCCAATACAAACGAGCCGCCATTATCTGCCCAAAAGCCATTCAATTCAGCCGAAACATCAATATTGACCAAATCTCCTTCTTGCAAGATGCGTTTGTTTGAAGGAATTCCGTGACAAAATTCGTTGTTTACGCTGATACAAGTCCATCCCGGAAAACCATAGGTCAGATAAGGAGCTGATTTTGCACCGAAACCTGCCAAAACCTGCGCACCGTATTCATCGAGTTCTTTCGTACTCATTCCGGGCTGCGCGTAATGGATCATTTGTCTTAATGTCTCTGCTACAGCCTTACTTGCTTCCTGCATTCCGGTTAATTCAGATTCTTTTGTGATTGACATACTTTCCTTTTTTAACGTTTGTATTACAGCGATGAAACAAAGTTAGTTATTTGTTATCTGTTCAAGTACCTTACCCAGTTCTTCATAAGTATTTTCCAGTAAACCCATTGATGAAAAACGGACTTTTCCATGCTGATCAATGACATACAAAGTAGGAAAACCCTGGATATTGTATTCTTCCGGAACTTCATTTACCAGTAGAATTGGATAATCCATCGGTGTTCGTTGAAGAAACTGTTCAATTTTAGCTTGATGTCTCAACTGGTTTTCAAAAGGATTAATTCCTATAATCTCGATTTTGTCTTTGTACTTTTGTTTCAGTCTGTTCAAATCCGGTATTGCCTTTATGCAGGGCATACAGGTTGTAAACCAAAAATCCAGGATCATTACTTTACCAACACTGAGTTCTATTGTATCATCATAATTCGGGAAAATTGTTCCGTTTATTTTTGGAGCTACGGTCCCATTTTCCAACAATTTGTAATCCTCTTTCGTCAACGGCTGATAGTTTTGCACTTTGAACGTTTGTAAATAATGTTCTGTCCGCTTCTCTAAACTTACTTCATTCAAGTGGTCAAAGGTCAGATTACTGATCAGCGACTGACTTCTTTGAACCTGATCTTTGTATCGGGCCAGATACGTTATTTGAGTGATCGTTTTTGTTTTTCTGTCGATATAAATTGCTTCTTCGCGACCATAATAATCTTCATCGTCCGGATAGTTTATGTTCACTTTTAAATAACCAGCAGTATCGGAACAACTCCACTTATTTAACGGATTCTTGAGCTTTCTTTGCAACTTGTCTATCTCCAAAAAATAGATTTTCAATACGCTTCCATCCATTTTCCCTGTTATCGGAGCGGTTTGTTTTTTTGCAGCATCGAATTTGATTACAACTTCCTTGTTGAGATCAATCACAAAAAGATCTGTGGGTTTGTAATATTTAATTTCATTGGAAAAACTGTCTTTCTTGTCGTATACAAAAAAACCTTTGAAAACACTATCCGTTTCAGATTTCAGCATGTCAACATGACTCGTAACGGTATTCGGTTTTTCATCATCAAAGTATTTCATCTCGTAAGTAATATCATACGAAACACTTCTGTGCGATTGGTATTTTTCGATCGTTTTTTCAAGGATTTGCTGCTGCTCTTCAGACTGCCCGAAAAGACGAGAAGAGAGAATCAGAAGCAGTGAAATCGGGATCTTTTTCATAAAGTAGTCGTTCATAGTGTGTTAATTAGAAACAATTATTCTCCGTACGGAGGAAAACGGAAAAGAATGATTAATATTCTAAAAATCAGGGATTATTTCTGATCCACCATATAAGAAAACTGCTCCGAATGATTTAATCCGATTTCACAACCCCCATTTCAATCAAGGCATCGAGCATGGTCTTAAAAAGAAGGCTTAATGCGTTTAATTGACCGATTTCTTCGATTTCTCCCTCCAGGATATAATAAAGCATCGTGTTTCCTTCCCGGGGCTTTTCTCCAAACAATCCTTCACCGTCCGTAAGCTCCAAACGAATGGTGCGATTATTCAGCACTATTTTTGCAATCGAATCATTTGAAAACAGGAGCCGGGTCTTTGCTTCATCATTGCTTTTGATCATGAAATCCTTATCAAACCGTTTCTCTCCGATCTGAATATCCTGGGCTCCGAAAATCCGGCTGATATTCTCAACAAATCCTTGTCGGGTAAGCAAAACTTTAAACGGATCCGTGGAAACAAACTCCACGACTCCACGAACATATTCCGACGTTTCTTCGGGAGTTGTGTAATAACTGTATGTTTCAATCGTGATTGAAAAATTCCTGTAAGGAAAATCAAGCCTGTAACCTCTTGATGAGAATCGGAAGATTCCTGAGTTCTCCTTCGAAAACTGTTTCCAAATCATTCCATAATCCTTTCCGAACAAGGAATCATATATTCTCTTGAAGAATGTCACTCTGTCTGGTTTTAAATCACTAGTTTGCGGAATTCGATTATTCCTTATCAAAAGATACGACTTTTCAGGCTACAATCCGTGCCAATAAAGTATAAACATCCGGATCATTCGGAACCACTCAGAGCCAAAATGTATTTCTCGATGTACTGCTGTTTCTCTTTTGATTTGTATTGTTGAATGAAACGCGGGTGTTCCAGAACCGTCAAGCGGTCAAACAATTTCTCTTCGGCATTCAGTTTGCGGATAAAGTCCGCGTTTTTCTTTCCCAGAATAAACACTTCCGAAGTATCAAGTCCCAGGCTGATGTGCTTTTTCAAGGAATCGATCATGAATCCTTTTACCATGTCGAAAAGTGCCCGGTCATCGTAATAATTGGCGTTAAGCCAGCTTCCGCCTTTTCCTTCACGGATAATCGCCAGCGGAAACGGCGAATTGATGTAAAACTGTTGATAGAATGCTTCTGCTCCGCCGTATTCGGCAATCATGTCATAAATGAAAACGGAAGAAATCTCATGCGTATACGCCGATTGCATTTTGATGCCACAGACACTTTCCAGGCGCTTGGTATCTGTAAACGGCACACCGGTGATTCCCGCGCCATGACGACTCGGATTAATCCCGACAATAAATTTCCGTTGAGCCGAATCGTTGTAATATTTCTGATAAAACTGCTGCATAACCACCATCGTTTCGGGATTATCCAGATAAGGATTCAGTACTTGAAAACCGGCAGGAAGTTTCCCGGAATAATGCAACTGGCGATTGAATTCAATGACTTTCTCCGCAAACGTTTTTGTCATACCATTTTTTGATTGGAACGTAAAGGTAAAACAAGCTGGTTTATTTCATTGATCCATTCCGGAGTTTTGATGAAAGATTTCGGCGCAGCCATTTTCTCATACGCCATTCAAAAATAAAATGTGAGATCATTGTTGGAATATTCACTTTAAAACTATCCTGAATCATCGCGAAATAGATTGTTTTATCTCGAACAAGTAAAACAGCTGTTTTTGCAAGCATTGGATTCATTAGGCTCGTTTTGTCTAAGACAATACAATAACCAGATTTTCTTCTGATATCAAAACCATCGTGCTTTGCAAATTCAAGCACCAATTTCTGATTCAAATCCCGGTCAAATTCAGTAACTATTTTACGTAATCTTAGTTCCGTGATTTTTCGAAATACCATATATATCCCGAAAAGAATTACAGGAGGTAAAATGATCGTACTGAGAAATTTTTCGTTTGGACTCAGATTGGTGTAATCAAGTTCATAAGCATAGATTAACAAGGGACAGATAACAAAACCCGTTGAGAAAAAGAGGGTGAAGATTACAGTATCGAAATAATCCATCCAACTTTTTGAATAACACACTCTCTTTTGGGTGATACTTTTTTCACTATCAATACCTTTGATGATTCTCATTTAGCATTTACAATAAAAAGTAGTGATTTAAAATTCCTCTCAATCCTCAATCGCTTCAATTCCCTGCTCTTTAAGCTTTGCCAATCCGTCTTTCATGGCTTTCACTTTATCCGCCGGGTGACTTTTCCAAACGGTAATTTCACCGACAACTTTAAACGGATGTTCCGAACGGTAAGACATTGTCGGGTTTCCAGGAAATTTTTTATCCGTCAGATTCGGATCATCTTCTATCGCGCCCGTTGGTTCTACGAGGTAGATTCTTTCCGGCTCATCGCCTAAAGCAAGTTCCGCTCCCCAAATAGCCGCATCCAAAGTAGCAGTGAGGTAAATGTATTTTGCTTTTTTCTGTTGACCGTAATTCGACTGAACTCCGGTTGTAATCAAATCACCTATTTTTAAGTCGGCTTTTGTTCCATGGAAAAACGTTTGAGAAAAAGGACTTTGCCCCGAATCATTCGCTTCGTTCTCGCTCTTATTCTGTTTCATAACACTCTTTTTCGATCCTAAGTTCTTCACTATTTTGACTTCTTGATTGCGTCCAAATAGATTTTCTTGATGCTGTTCTTTTCCTCTCTGTTGCAAATTGCTTCCAAAGCAGGAAGCAAGTCCTTGTTGTGCTTTGTCTTCAACTTCAGAATTTCTCCCAACGCAAAGGCAGCACTCCAACGCACCACCGTTCCATCGTGCTCCGAATTGTCGAGCAAATTGTTGATCGCCTGATCCACATGAGCAGGGAAAAGATGTGCCGTATTTCCAATCACTTTTGCACTTTCCCATTTGATTCGCGGGGCTTTTTCTGTCAAAGCAGCTGTCACAAACCGGAAGTTTTTTTCATTCATTAATTCCGGTTTTTGCTTGGTCGCATATTCCAACGCTTCAATACAAGTTGCTTTGACCGGATCTTTCGCTGTTCCGGCAAATTCCAGTAAATCATCTGCCGAAACCTTACTTTCCAGAACCAATTTGCTCAATAGTTCTGTTTTTTCTTTTGACTTCGTTGCCTTGTCATTCAGAAGTGCTGCTAGTTCCATTATGTTCAATTAAAGTTTTTATTCTTATCTGATTTGTTTTTCATTCTTATGAAGCAATAATATTAAATTATTCCTTATCACTAAAACTCATTTTATCATTCCGAAAGCGAAATAAAACTACTCCACTGACAACCCTATGGCAGTCTGTTTTAAAAAATTGAATTTGTATTAAATAATTTTCAAAAGAAGATTACTCATCCGTTTCTCGCAATCCTAAATCCGAGATCGTCAATTTTAAACTTTAAGGGATGACTTCTTCTTCTGGTTGTTGCCATGACACTGCGTTCTTCGTCGCACCAGCCGCCACCTCTGAACAAGCGATACGAACCGTAAACCGTTTCGTCGTAAATATCAGAACACCATTCCCAAACGTTCCCCAGCATATCGTAAAGTCCCCAGGCATTTGGTTCTTTTTGTCCGACGGCATGCGTTTGGTTCCCCGAATTGTCTTTATACCAGGCAATGTCGTTCAACTCGCCATACCTGATTCCGCTTGTTCCTGCTTTACAGGCATATTCCCATTCTGCTTCTGTCGGCAACCGGAATCCATTCGCAGTAAGATCAAAAGTAATCTCTTCGTTTTCTTCCTGAATCAAATAGCATAAATCAAATCCTGATTCAGCAGATAAGCGATTACAAAAAATAACCGCATCTTTCCAGCTAACTGTTTCAACCGGAAGTTGATTGCCTTTCATCGTACCCGGATTCTCCCTGGTCAGTTCGAAATACAATTCTTGCGTTACCGGAAATTTCGCCAATAGGAACGGTTCGATTTCCACCGTCCATTTTTCTTTTGTTCGGTCATCGCGCAATTCAATTCTCCCTCCCGGGATTGAAATCATTTGGTCACTGATGTGCGAGCGTAACGTTGCATTCATGGTACTTGAATTCAGTGTTTGGACGAAAAAATCTTAGCAATCAAACTGAATGGCAATTTCTCCTGCTTTTCCAACAGCACGGCCTTTTCCTGCTTCGGTAGAAAGAAACAAAATGGCTCTTTCTTCTTCGTAATCCCTGTTCGATCTCACAATGATATCCGGTTTTCCGTCGCGGTCAATATCTCCGATAAACAGTAATTCCGTAAATGTATCGTTAAATGATTCTTCCGTTAAAAACAAAGATTCGGGAATGTTCTCTGCAGAAATATACAATTTGTAATTTTTCACTTCCCGGAATAGTTCTTCCCCGGTATCGGTATGTGCTTTATAAGACGAAATGACATCGCCTTTTGCCCGTAGTTGATATGAAACACCGTTGTATTTGAAAGTCATTTTTTCTCCCGGCCAGATTTTATGCTTCGTCAGTTTGACAGCAGTTAGTTCCCCTGACTTCAAATCCGGATGTTTGATAAAAAGTACTGTTTTATTCTTCGAATCAATTGATTTGGTCGAATCACCGGAGCATTCGGAATACCCGTCTTCAATCGTAAAATCAGCTTTTCCCAAATAATACCGGCCATTTTTCTGATATAAATCAGCCCAGTCATGCGTGATATCATTCGCTGGGTTTTTACCTTCCCAATCGCGATAGGTGCCGGGTAAAAGAATCTCAAAACGCGGTTCGGAATCTTCTTCAGTTGTTTCTTCAACGACAGGTTTATCAATCGGTTTTTCCGTAACTTTTTCGATTACAACTGCTTTCTTTTCAAGCGGTGGTTTCTTTGAATTGCTACAGGAAACCAAGACAAGTGCTGCTAAAATGTACGTTGCGATTTTCATTTATAAAAAATATATCATCGGATAACCCAACCGGTGATTTAAGTTCGGTTTGTATAAAGATATTTGATTCCACGGTTCCAAAAACCGATTGTCCTCAAAAAAGCAGATTTCAAGCTTTGCATTGAAAACCTGTTTACTTGATTTTCTGATTGTACTTTTCGTAAAATACATCCAGTTTCCCGGGATCAATCACTCCATTCATGTCAATCACTTTTTCCTTGAGCAGAAGCTTGATCAGCTTTTGCATATTTTTCTTCGAATTGGCAGCATAGATTAAATCGAAATCTGAAGTTTCCACCTTTTTATGCAGTGTTAAAAAGTTTAAGGTGAAGTAATCATCCGATTGAACATCCTGGGTTTGATTGTTCTGGTATTTGAACATTAAAATCTCATCACCTCCCAAACTGAAGAATGAATATTGCCAGTTGTCTGCTTTTTCGTATTTGAGAATTTCTTTCCCGTCAACAATGACTTTGTTGTCTTTACTTAATTCTACTTCCTGGGCATACAAGTG
>NZ_JASLCN010000165.1 GCF_030151805.1 Fluviicola sp. | reverse complement strand
ACCAGCAGGCACTTTCTATGTGCTATAATTGAAAGGAGATCGGCAAGATCATTTCAGTATCTACTTTTTTCTGGTCCTTTTCTCCCGGAATCCAACTCGGCATTCCGTTGATTACCCGTTTTGCTTCTGCATCCAGGTCTTTATCTACACCTTTTTTGACCGTTACTTTGGTTATTTCTCCGGATTTCGTTACAACAAACGACACCAAAACCTTCCCTGTTATGTTTGCTTTCGCAGCAGCTTCCGGGTAACGGACATTACTGATCAGGTATTTCGTTAAAGCATCCATTCCGCCAACAAATTCAGGCATTTTATCTACTTGCGTTTCAACCTGTGATTCTTTTTTCTGAAAGGAAGTATTTTCGTTCACTTCAGGCCGTTCGGAAGTAAAAGAAACAAGTGTCAAAGTACCCGCAATTAGTGGCAGGGCAAGCGCCGTCATCCAGATTTTTTTTGAGTTATTTTTCATGATTTTGATACGTTTAATCAGTGTGAGCTCTGTCAGGAACTGATTGGTGAATAAATATAATGTAGAACTAGTTCCGAGGGAATATGCCAGCAAAAACTCCATGTAGCCGGCTTTGTGTTTGTGATACATGATTTTGTCCACTTCAAATTCATGCACATAAACCAGTTCTTTTTTCATAAAGGGAAGAACCGGGTTGAACCAACACAAGCTATGAAGTACTTCGAAGTACAAACGATCTGCAGAATGCCCTTTTTCCGCGTGGATTTTTTCGTGCTGAAAAATAATCCGGCGATCGTGCTCCGGAATTCCGGCTGGTAATTGAATAAAGCGAAAGAATGAAAAGGCTTCTTGTTCCGGCAATTCAATCACTGTAAAACCCTCTTCCTTTTTGCGCTTATTTCTTAGAAAAATGCTGAAAACCTTGTACAGACTAAAAAGCGCCCAGAAAGCAAGAAGAATGACTCCCGACCAGTAAGCTATTTCAACGAAAGACCAGTTAAAATCCCTTGTTACTCTTGAATGTTTACTAATTTCTACGGCCTTCAGTTCTACAAGCGGAATCTTATAGCTCCACGTTTCCGAAGCAGGTAAATGCTTGATCCAAACTGTCAACAACGCAAACAAAGGAATTGAAAGCAGGGAAAACCGTTGCCAACCAAAGGAAAGGTAACGCTTTATCAACTTGAAAACAGCAAATAGCAGAGCTATCACCAGGTTTGCTTCAATGATATACCACAGATCATTACTCATCGCGTTCCTTTTTTATGATTTCCAGAATCTCGTTCAAATCCTTCAGGTCAATGTTATTCTCTTTGATAAAGAAGGATAAAAGCTTTGCATTGGAGTTTTCAAAATAATTCTCTTTCAATGCCTGAACCCGCTGCCCGGAATAAGCCTCTTTCGAAATCAACGGATAATATTCGTTCGATTTTCCGTACGTCTTATACTTTACAAAACCTTTTTGAACGAGTACTCTGATTACCGTAAGTACGGTATTGTATGCAGGTCGTGGTTCTTCCAGCTGTTCATGAATATCTTTTGCAAATCCTTTTTCTACCGACCAAATGGCCTGCATGATTTGCTCTTCCGCACGCGTCAATTCCTTTTTCATGAAACAAACATATAACTATATTTATAAATATACAACTACATTTATAAATATAATGATAAAATAATTGAGAAACATCCGAAATCCATCATTTAAATGATTCAAAACTTCTGCTCAAAGATTTCATCAACAAGCGTTATTTTTCTAAATTCGTTTCAGAAAGAATCGTTGCGTGAAAACAATCCATCATATTTCTGTGGGAAGGTTCGTACTCCCTTTTGTCATTTGCACCTTACTGCTTGCAAGTTCCTGTTCGGGGCTGAAGTACGCGGCGTTAAAATCTGCAAGAGATCCGGGAAATTGCAATCAACAAAACGCTTATACGTACACAGTCAATGATCTTCCCAAGCCAATCTACGAAATAGAACTGGACACTTGTCTGACGAATCGTTTCAGTCCGAAAAGTCTGAACATGGCCAATGCAATCGGGGTTTTGGAATACCTGGAAAAATATGTCAAAGCGAAAAAGGAATCTCTTGAAAATCCCAGCACGGAAAAACGACTTGAACTCATCGAACTGGCTTTAAAGATCAATCAGCGGATCAATATTTCGTCGATTGAAATTTCTGCCGTGACTTCGGAAATAGATTGTGAAGAAGAACGCGCCGACCAGATCGGGAATTACTTAAAAGGCAAGGAAGGTGAAAGAGAATCCAGGCTGACGGTTGGAACAATCATCGTTGGAGCTGCCGGAACCATTGTTACCGCAGCTTTAATCGCCGATGAAAAGAACGGAAATACCGGAGATATTATCGGAATCGCTAGCGGATTGACGGAAGCAACTTTGGGTATTTTGATTTTGCTCAATAAACGAAGTGTTGAATTCCTGCATCCCCGGAATATTCTCAGAGAAGTTTGGGAAGGAAAAGAAACATCGCCGGTCTTCCCCACTTTTGTCTGGTATTACCTGAATTACTTCAATCCTTCAGATTCCGGAACGAAGTCTGTTCGCGATCAAATCATTACACATTGGATGGATTTCGGTCAGATTTCGAATGCAAGCACCAGGGAAAAAACCAAACTGATTGATATTTACTTCGGTAGCGGTGGAAAATATTCGGCAGAACAACTCAAAAACAGGTCCAATATGCTGGATCAGCTGGAAGCACAAATTTCATTAATGAAACAGGAAATCAAAGGCCTGGCCATTGAAGTAGAAAGCCTGGAATAGAAACCGCTACCTGTATTTCGTTAAAAAAAGTCATAAAATTCAATCCTTTACCAGTTTATTCCTTAATTAGCAGGATTATTCCCGAACGAACATGAAACATATCCATATTCTTTGTCTCCTAAGCAGTTTTTTATTTTTCACGGACTTTCAGTCAACTGCCCAAACAAACGAAAACATTATTCAAAACATCCTGATACGGGCTGATTATGTAGAAAATGGCGTGAAAGGTATTCAAGTATCAAACACCTGTGATTTTTCTGTTCTTCGGAAAAAATATGCAAATGACAGTTTGTTAACCATTGCCCTGGCACAAAGTAAATTCTCATATATTTTGTATATCACCCAGGACAGCACCAAAGTAAAACCGGCGTTCGGCTACAAATTCCTCCTAGGAAAACGGGAAAACATCGAATTTAAAGTCGATTGCAAACCCGTATTCTCAGATTTGAGTAATCTGTCAAAAAGCTATATTCAATTCATCCCCTATTCCGCATTGTTCCTGCCTGAAGGAAAACAAAGCTGCGCGTTTTCGTTTGATCTGAGCGGAAAAGATGGTTTCAACGCTGTTTACAGGCAAAACTCTTTTTCTGCTCCTCTTTCTTTCGTCAAACCACCGGTCAAAATCTTTGAATGTTCGTTGGATTCCCTCGTTATAAAACCCTTCAATGCACAAGGTCAGGCCTGGGATCATTCTGTTTTCGGAACGGATGCACCCGATTTGGATTTTACAATTCTCGTGGGAGACCTGGAAGTTGGTACTATTCACAAAGGAAACAGTTACTCCATTTCATTCCCGGAAAGACCAAGAGTATTCCGTTTTTTGATTTCTGAAAACGACGAAGTGGCGCTTATTTTGAAAGATACGGACGATGCTTTTCACGATCCGATTGCCAGTTGGCGCTTCAATTCTTCTAATATGAAAGAAAATGTTTCTTATCAGCAAAAGGAAGCCAAGGCAAATCTTCAAGCTTTCAGTTTCAAATGCATGGTCGGAAAAACAAAAAAATAGCGAAAAAAAATCCGGAGAAACACATCCTGATTACGTTTCTCCTTCTCCACGAAGCTTTGTCTGAGAATTGGCATGTTTTTCTTCCCTAAAATGCACGAAAAAAAACAAATTAAGGAACTAATACGGCTCTTCCCTTGATTTGTCCTTTTCTCAATTTATCATAGACTTCCAACGCCTGGTCTAAGGAGTATTTTTCCACTTCGATGTGAATTTTCTTTTGCCGGGCAAGTCCTACAACTTCCATTAATTCAGTTCGTGAGCCCCAATACGGGTTGGTGAGTCTTACTCCGAAAGGCAAACCGTTCATAGTGTACTCGTATTTTCCGCCACCTAAACCAACAATGGTTAAATCGCCTTCCAAACCAATCACTTTCGTTCCCAAATCAATGGTCGAAGAGGCTCCTACGAAGTCAATCACCACTTTTGCTTTCTTGATTCCGGTAATTGCCCGGATTTGATCCGCAGCATCTTTATCCATCGAATTAATCGTATGTTTCGCTCCCAGCTTCTTGGCAAATTCCAGTCTTTCCGGTGTAATATCGCAGGCAATAATCGTAGCTCCTGTCATTGCCGATAAAATCTGTAAGGCAACATGTCCCAACCCTCCTACTCCAATCACAACCACAAATTCATCGGGCATTAATTTATGTAAAGAGGTTTTGATTGCTGCATAAGGAGTTAAGGCTGCATCTGTCAACGGAGCCGCAATAACAGGATCCAAATCGTGAATCGGCACCAGCAAACGGGAAGAAGGCACAAGCATATAATCTGCCATTCCACCGTTCAGGCCCAATCCACCACCAAAAGCTTGCTCCGATTGATGATCGCAGTAATTTTCCTGTGAATGCTGACAAGGTTTGCAATGTCCGCAGCCCCATGGACCATAAACCAATACAGCATCGCCTTTTTTGAACCCTTTTACATCCGACCCCATTTCTTCTATCCATCCGGCATTTTCATGACCCAATGTAAACGTAACACCCGACACAATCCCTTCGTCGATGATGTGCAAATCCGAATGGCACACACCGGCCCCACCGATTTTCAACAATACTTCATCTCCTGTCGGCGTGGGAACTTCCAAATCTTTGATGACGCGGACATCTTTGTGTCCAAAAAATCGCACTGCTTTCATATGACTCTTTTTTACATGCTTTGCATACAATTTACTGAAATCGGACGGCATAAAAAAGTCATCAGTGCAGTTTGTATAACTATTAAGGATTATTCGTTTACAATCAGTGACTTTTTCCATCATTTCAAAAGATCTGTTGATTAAATAAGAAACAAGGTCAAAAAATCAATCTAAAAACGGACATCCTCCGCCTTTCTCAAATCTTTCTATCTTAGCTTCTTTTAATTCACGAAAACTACACCATGCGTCTACCGAATGTCCTGCTACTAAGCACTGTTCTTATCCTGCAAACGTTTTATCTGTCTGCTCAAACCAAAGTTGCCGTTATCGGTGGCGGAATGGCAGGAGTTTCCAGCGCTTATTACATCACGAAATTTGACTCCACGGCTCAAATCATTCTTTTTGAAAAAGAAGCGAAATTGGGAGGAAATGCTCAGACTGTCCTGGTGAAAAACAAATTGGGTGAACAAGTTTCCGTAGATGCCGGACCTCAATATTTTGTGGAAGGCCCCTGGGACGATTACATTGATTTTCTGAAAAATGCGCTTGGACCAAATCCCTACAAATCCGAGTCGATGGCAGGAACATTACTCATTCAGCGGGAAAAAGAGTCCGAACCAGTCTTGGTTTCGCCTTTGGGAATGAAGCTCCGGGGAGAAAAGCTGGGAAAGCTTTTAAAACTAAAGCGTTTCAACAAGGAAGCTTACCTGATGTATAAGCATCCCGAAAAATGGAGGGGAATCACCGTTGAAACCTGGGTAAAAGGGTTGAAATTCGAAGAATCTTATAAAAACGAGATTATCTACCCTTTTCTTGCCGCTTCGCTAGGCACAACTATCAACGAAATCAAAGGAACTTCCGCAGTCGATATCGTGAAATTATTCGCCTTCAGAAAACCGAAAGCTTCCAATAAATTCAAAATCATGTCGGAAGGAATGGGTACGCTGATTGAACGTGTCGGTCAAAAAATCAGTTCGGATCACCTCGAAATTCGTTGTAGTTCACCGGTGATGAAAATCGTTCGTTCAAAAGAAAAATGGCTGGTTACCTACTCCAAAAACGGAAACCTGGAAACGGAACTGGTCGACTTTGTTGTTTTTGCCACACACGCAGATCAGGCCGCTAAGATTCTGAATCAGGAAAGCAGTTTATCGGAGATCACACAAACGCTCAAGCAACTGACTTATTTTGAAGCAAAAATTGCTCTTCATTCGGATTCCGCCTTTGTCAACAACGAAAAACCTTCTTTCCTCAATATTATTACGAATCATTCAAATCAGTTGGTTTCAAGCACCATGAATCTGAGCATGATCTCCGGCCGATTGAACGGAATTTACAAAAGCTGGGTAAGTACGGAAGCTATTTCAGAATTGAAAGTATCGGGAAAGCTTCTGCACCTGGTGAGTTTTTGGCATCCGCTGATCACTACCCAATTTATGGAACACCTTACCCTACTTTCGGCAAAGACGGCAGAAATTCCTTCTCTTTACCTTGCCGGCGGCTGGTCTGAAGGTTTGGAAACGCAAAACAGCGCAGTGATTTCAGGAAAGCATGCGCTGGACAAATACAAAATTTTCTTTGCTTCGAAGCCGAAAGGTGAATAGATTCATTCTTAAAAAGAAAGAACAATCATCCCATTCCTCCACCGGACGTAATATTACGTCCGGTGGAAATTTAATCGGTTGGCGTTTGAAGTTCTTTGTTTTAGCTGTTTCTTTGTTTTGTTGAAGAATATTTCTTTTGAAGAATCGGGAGTAATTCCGCAATATTACGGACAAGAAGTTGTTTAAAAACAAAAAGCTGCTGATCAAATCGACCAGCAGCTTTTTCATTATCAATAAAACCTATTGAAGTTTATTCACGTGTCCTACGAAACGTTCACTCTTACTTTTCAGTCCGTCTTTGAGATCAATCACCCATGTATATGTTCCGTCTTTCACAAACTCAGAATGGTATGTTCCGTCCCAGCCAAATTCGGGATCGTGAGACTCAAAAAGCAATTCGCCCCAACGGTTAAAGATCATCAATGTATAATTATCAATCATCCGGTCTTTTGAGAAAACAGGTTTAAACTGGTTGTTAAACTCATCACCATCCGGTGTGAACGTATTCGGAACCCAAACCAGTAAATCACCATAGAATTTGATTGGTCTGCACACAGTGTCCATACAACCATGTTCCGAAGTTACGATCATACAAACCGTAACCGATTGTTCCGGATCAACACCGTAAAATGCATGACTCGGATTTTCACTCGATGAAGTTCCGAAAGAACCGAAGTTCCAATGATAAGTAGAACCTCCGTAAGAATGGTTTGTAAACTGAATCACGTTATCAAGTTCCGTCGGCAAACTTGGTGAGTATGTGAAATTCGCAATCGGATTGTCATATACACAAATAGCGGAATTGAATGTTCCGGTTACCGGACAACCATCTGTTGTATTTCCGGTGAATGTCACATCGTAACAACCCGGATTGGTAAATGTTGCATTTAAACTGCCGCAACCGTTAAATACTTGTCCGTTTGAAAAAGTCCAGGTACAATTCTGCAGATTCGTAATTCCCAAATCGTTGGAGAATGTAACGGTTAACGGGCTACATCCTGTTGATGCACTTGTTACAAACTGCGCTGTAGGAACAGCAAAGAAATTTACCAGAACAGTTGTATCTACCGTCACACACACATCAGAAATACTCACACTGTAAGTTGTAGGCGTTGTTGGCGAAACGGTAATCTGGCTCAGTGTATCATTTGCAGAGGTACTCCATTGGTAAGAATATGCAGGCGCTCCATCAGTTACATTCACTTGAAGCTGAACGCTGCTTCCGCTGCAAATCGACGTATCACCTGTCAATGTAAATGCCAAAACTGAAAGCATCGTTAAATTCACACTATTCGGAGCCGCAGTCGTACAGCCATTTTGATCCGTTACCGAAACCGTATAACTTCCGGGAGTTGTTTGAACAACATCCTGTGTTTGCCCTATAAATCCGTTACTCCAGGTATAAGTATACGGAGCCGTTCCTCCGAAAGCAATCGCATAAAGCGGAATCGTATCTCCGGTACACATCAGGCTATCCAAAGTAGAGAACAATTGAACAGGAAGCGGTTCATCAATCAAAACAGAGCTTATGGCAATACAACCCGCAGCATTGGTAGCCTGAATCTGATAAGCAGCCTTGCAAAGACCTCCGAGTGTATTGGAAGGTCCGAATGTTGCGCCGTTATCAAAACTGTAAGATACCCCTCCAACAGCATGAATCGTAGCCGTTCCGTCGCAGAATGTGCTGCAAGTTGCATTCGTGCGTGTAATCGAATCAATCACGAATTCAGCCGGATTGGTAATTGCATATGTCGTATCGAAAGAACAGTTATTGGCATCCCGCACTTCAAACGTGTAGGTTCCGCTGCATAGGTTCGAATTGGTATTTGAAATTCCTGCTGCTCCGTTCCAATGATAAGTATACGCTAAAGTTCCTCCCGTTACGTTCGCAACAGCTGACCCGTCGCAAAAAGCAAAACAAGTAGGATCTGTAATATTCAGAGTCGCTGTAAGCAAAGCTGGTTCGGTAACAATTTGCGTACCGTTTGAAGAACAGTTATGATCATCCCGAACAACAATCGCATAATTTCCGGCAGCAAGTACCTGTGCACTGTTTGCCGTTCCAAAACTAATCCCATTATCAAACGAATATTCAAACGGAGCAGTTCCACCCTGAACCGTTGCCGTGATTGATCCTGATTGATTCTGGAAACAAGTTAGATTTGCCGCAATAGTTGTAAAAGTCAGTGTGTCCGGCTGATCAATTGTTACAATCAAGGTGTCTTTACAGGTGTTCACATCCGTTACAATTACGTTGTATGTTCCTGCGCACAAGTTATTGAAAGTCGTGTCAGTTTGAGAAACACCATTCATTTCAAAGCTCAGTGCTCCGCTTCCGCCTGCTGCACTTACCAGGGCAATTCCGTCACACAGACTAAAACAAGTTGGTTCGGTTATATAAACACCGGAAATTACCGGAGAAGCCTGATCAACTACTGCAACAATCGAATCAACACTACAACCGTTTGCATCTTGAGCTTCCAACGGATAGTTATTTGCCAAAAGTCCTGTAAATACTCCCGAAGCCGTAAACGTAGTTCCGTTATCAATACTGTAGTTGTACGGTGCTGTTCCACCTGTCAGATTCATAGTAATTGCTCCGTTCGCATCGCTGCAGGTAGAAACAGTTAAAGCAACAGTTAAAACCACAGCAGGCGGTGTACCAATCGTAGTACTGATCGTATCTGCACACGTATTCAAATCCTTAATGATCAGATTGTATGCTCCTGAACATAAATTCGTGAAGTTTCCGGTAACGTTAAAAATCGTACCACCATCCACGCTAAACATGTAAGTCGGAGTTCCTCCCGTTCCGGTTCCTGAAACGGTTCCGTCGCAGACATTATTACACAAAACATCCGTTGCACTCACTCCCGCCACCAAAGAGGTCGGCTCAGTCAGCGTAACAGTTGTATCCTGAAGACAACCCACCTGATCCATCACCACTACATTATAAACCTGTGCACTTAAGTCAAAGAATGACCCCGTTGCATTAAAAGTAGCTCCGTTATCAATGGAATACTGGTATCCGGAATTTCCTCCGGTTGCGCCCAATTGAATGAACCCACTATTATTTTGAAAACATGTTAAATCGGCTTTATTGTTTGAAATTTCCATTGGAGCAATCTGTAAAACCTCCACGGTTGCTGTTTCCATACACCCATGATCATCTATTACTAACAAGTCGTAAATTCCGGTTGGTAAATTGGCAAAATTCG
>NZ_JASLCN010000160.1 GCF_030151805.1 Fluviicola sp. | reverse complement strand
CTTGAATTTGGTTGATAACAGATTCGAAAATTTCAATGTGTTCTTTTGGAATTCGCTCGATGACTTTGTTGTTGAATTCAAACACCACATCACGTGCGATGTAGCGAGCTTTCAATCCTTCTTCAGTCAGGAAAATGCGAACGATTCGTTTATCCAGCTTGTCTTCTTCCCGGCGGATGAATCCTTTTTCTTCCATCGTTTTTAGCGTTCTGGAAAGACTGGTGGGTTCCATTCCCATGCGAGGGCCTAATTGAGTGCTTGGAGTTCCTTCTTTGTCAACATGAAGGAGGATGAAGCCAACAGACATACTGATTCCGTAACTGTTGGCCCGTTGGTTGTACATGCGCGACATTTTGTGCCATGTTAATCGAACATCTAAGTCGATAAGATATTGGGGCTTATTTTGCATATTCTTTCACTTGTTACGAATATACAAAACATTATTATGTGTGCATAATAATTTATAGAATTTTTTTGAAAGAAATTACCAAAGTTCTGGATGACGGAATACGGTTCCGTTAAATTTAGCAATAATTTTTTGATTTTGGTTATAAACAATTGATTCATAGCGTCCAATTGTTTTTCCACAGTTTATTTCTCTGCAGATAACCAGTAGTTCATCGCCGGCAAAAACCGGTGCAATATGTGCGATGGATGTTTCTATGCTGACAGCTTTTTGTCCACGGCTGTTTGATGCAAAAGCCAGCGCAGAATCGGAAACAGAATAAGAGATTCCTCCGTGAGCGGTTTGGTGTCCGTTGAGCATTTCGGGCCGGACGGTGATGGTTAGTTTGCAGAATCCCGGTTCGATTTCAAGAATTCGGATGCCCAGCCAGTTGGAAAAGGCATCCGAATTCATCATTTCATTTACGATATCCTGCGGACTTTTCATTTAGTCTAATGATCTTGAAAGAAGTGAAATCATTGCTAAAATAACGATGAACAATTGCGTTGCTGTTTCGTCATCCAATGTAACACCGTCGGCATCTTCCATCCCGATTTCCATGGCCATGAATTTTACCAAATCCGGTTGATCTGAAAATTCTTCGAGAATACTTTCGTCTTCGTTTTCGAAATATTCATCCAACAATTGGAAATAAGGTTCTTCGAATTCGTCAATTAATTCATCTGTAACGCTTTTCGGGTTTAATCCTGCCAAAGAATAAGCTTCCAAAACTACTGTAAAGTAGTAAATCAGCAAGCTTTCCAATCCTTCGTTTTGGTATTCCTGTGCAGCAGACATGATATAACCCAAAAGAACCGGTTGTGCGGTTGTTTGCGTTTCGGATAATCTGTCTAATGCGTTATCGTCTAAGCTATCAACCTTTTGGATAGCTGCTTCAATATGTCCTATGGAGACTTGTGCCATGTTTTTAAATTGTTTGATACAAATGTAATTTAATCTGCTGAATTCGCTCGTATAAACGGATGAACCAAGATCGGTAAAAATCAACAAGTCATTGAATCGGATAAATAGTATCTTTGGTACATGGCATATTTTACAAAAGATTATCTTGATTTCTTTATTGAATTAGCTGCAAACAACCATAAGGAGTGGTTTGATTCTAACAGAAAGCGATATGAAAGTTCGGTAAAGAAACCCTTTGCGGACTTTGTTCAGACTTTTATCAATCATTTGGCAAAGTCACATCCGGGCTTTAAAGATTTAACAGCATCTGAATGCATTTTCAGGATTAACAGGGATATCCGTTTCTCGAAGGACAAAACGCCTTATAAGTTACTGTGTTCTGCGGTTGTTGCTCCAAATGGAAAAAAATCGAAGAGCATTCACGGGGTGTATTTTGAATTTGGTCCGGAGGCAGTTCGTGTTTATGGCGGGATTTATGAGATTGACAAAGATGATTTGTATGCAGTTCGTGAAGGGATTGCGATGAATCAAAAAGAGTTCAATACTCTGATCGCAGATAAAACTTTTGTAGATATTTTTGGCGAAGTACGTGGTGAAAGAAACAAAATCGCTCCAAAAGAATTGAAAGAAGCGGTAGAAAAACAACCTTATATTTTAAATAAGCAGTGGTATTTTATGACAGAGTTTGATTCAGATTTGATTTTACAGGATCATTTACTGGAAACATTGGATAGTTGTTTTCAGGCAGGATTACCACTCGAAACATTTTTTAATAAATTCATTCAAAGATCATAATTATGAACAAGTATTTCGGACTTTTTGTCTGTTTAATTGCAGGAACTTTTTCGTTTGCTCAGAAAAAACAATTAACGCTTTCAGACGCGGTATTGCAACAAAATCGTGCATTCAGAGATGAACAATTTAATGCCTTTACCTGGATTCCGGGAACGGATTCTTATGTTTATCTGAGTAATAATTACCAGGTGATGTACCAGGGGTCGGTTAAAAAAACAGAGCCGGAACAAATTTTGACCATTCAGGCGGCGAATACTGCCTTGGGGGCACAGTTGTATAGTTTCTACGGCTTTTCATTTCGAAATGCAGATGAATTGTTGTTGACGGACGGAAACAATTACTACAACTTGAATCTGAAAACAAAAACCGGCTCTAAATTGGCTTCTGTACCGGAAGAAGGTGCGAATGCAGAATTTGAAACAACAAGCGGAAGTGCAGCTTATACAGTGGAGAATAATCTGTGGATTGTCGATTCGAAAGGTGAAAAGATTGCCGTAACAAAGAATACGGATAAAAATATTGTTTCAGGTCAGACGTATGCAAGAAGCGAGTTTGGTATTACGGACGGTATTTTCTGGTCCGGAAAAGGTGGTTACCTGGCATTTTACCAGAAGGATGAAACCAATGTAAAAGAATACCCGTTGGTAGATATTACGAAAGTGCCGGCTGAATTGATGAACATTAAATACCCGATGGCAGGACAGGGGTCTGAACAGCCTAAAGTTGGAATTTACTCTGTTTCTGATGGAAAAACGGTCTTCATTACTCCAAAAGGAGCTAAGGATAGTTACCTAACAAACCTTAGTTGGACACCGGATGAAAATTTCGTGTTGGTAGCAGAGGTGAATCGTGAGCAGAATCATATGTGGTTGAATCAATATGAAGCAAAAACCGGGAATTTCATCAGAACGATTTTGGAAGAGCAAAATGATAAATGGACTGAACCGGAACATCCGGCGTTTTTTCCGTTAACGAACTCGAATAATTTCATTTGGATTTCGGAACGGGACGGGTTTAACAATTTGTACTATTATTCAATAGACGGGAAGCTGATCAAGCAATTGACAGCAAATAAATTCGTTACCAAAGAAATTTTGCAATCAATCAATAAAGGAAAAGAAGTTGTTTTTGCTGCGACAGGAACCAGTGCTTTGAATACACTTTATTATGCTGTTGATATGAACGGAAAACAGCGTTGTCTGACATTGGAAGAAGGAACGCATTCTATTGCGATTAATGAAATGGGAACTTATTTTCTTGATTCCTATTCTTCTCATGCTGTTCCGGGGAAAGTAGAGTTGAAAACAATCGCAGGAAAAATTACGAAAACCCTATTGACAGCTAAAAACAAACTTGCAGAAATAGCAATTGGAGCTTCAGATATCGGTAAGATCAAAGCAGATGATGGATCAGTATTGTATACCAGATTGATCAAACCAAGTAATTTTGATCCGAATAAAAAGTATCCCGTGATGGTTTATGTTTACGGAGGTCCGCATGCACAGATGATTACAAATTCATGGCTGGATGGGGCTAATTTGTGGATGTACTGGATGGCAGAACAAGGATATTTGGTGTTTACATTAGATAACCGTGGATCAGGTGAGCGCGGATTTGCATTTGAAAGTCAAATCCACAGACAGTTGGGTACGGTAGAAATCAAAGATCAAATGAAAGGAATTGATTATCTGAAATCGCTGGCTTATGTTGATTCGTCAAGATTTGCTGTTCACGGATGGTCTTTCGGTGGGTTTATGACAACATCTTTGATGTTGAAACAAGCCGAAACATTTAAAGTTGGAGTTGCAGGTGGTCCGGTAACAGATTGGAAGTACTACGAAATAATGTATGGAGAGCGTTATATGGATCGACCGGAAGAAAATCAAAAAGGATACGAAGAAGCTTCTTTGTTTACACATGCAAATAAACTTAAAGGCGATTTGTTGCTCATTCATGGTACGGTAGATGATGTGGTTGTTCCTCAACATAATGACGCGTTATTGAAGAGATTTATTGAATTGGGAATTCAAATAGACTTTTTCCATTACCCAATGCATAAACATAATGTCATCGGAAAAGACCGGGTACATTTGATGCAGAAAGTCCTGGATTATATTATTGAACATAATAAATAGAGAGGAGAGGAGAAAAATCTCCTCTTTTTTTTGCAAAAACCGAAAATATGACTAAATTAGTCATGATTATTTGAGTCATGAAGAATATTGTTCAAACAGCAAGAAAAAAGAAAGGGATGCGTTCGCGTGAGTTGGCAAACTTACTTGGAGTAGATCAATCTTTGATCAGTAAGTTTGAAAATGGTAAGCGAATACCTACAGAAGCTCAAATTGTTGAGCTGGCAAACATCCTTTCAATTGACTTTAATGAACTGATGAAAGCCTGGCTGAAAGAAAAAGTTCTGATGGAGGTGAGGCAGTATATATTCGCCGATGAGGTGTTGGAAATGGTTCAGGAAGAACTTGCCAGTTATCATCCCAAAAGAAAGTTTGAAGATTTATCTATTGAAAAGACACTTGCTGAAATTGATGATATGAAACGTGAACTGGACACGATTCGTTCATTTGAAAATCATCGGATTACAGAAGCTTTGGAATTGGAATATACCTTTGAAAGCAATCGCATAGAAGGGAATACGTTAACCTTACGTGAGACAGATTTAGTCATCAATAAAGGCCTTACGGTTTCCGGGAAAAGTATGCGTGAGCATTTGGAAGCAATCAATCATGGGGAAGCAATTCATTATGTGAAAGATTTGGTTTCAAAAAATGCCATCATTACCAAAAGAGAACTTTTAAGTATTCATAATCTTATACTCCGTGGAATAAACCCGGAAGAAGCAGGAAAGTTTCGGAGGATTCAGGTCATGATACAGGGAAGCGCGCATATGCCTCCAGCACCTTATCTTGTTGAAAAACAAATGGAAGATTATTTTATCTGGTATGAAAGAAACAGAGCGGCATTGCATCCGGTAGTTCTGGCGGCAGAAATGCATGAACGTTTGGTTACGATTCACCCATTCATTGATGGGAACGGAAGAACTTCCCGCTTGATTATGAACATGATTTTACTTCAAAATGGTCTTGTGATTGCAAACATCAAAGGGGATAATACTTCCAGATATGCCTATTATGAAGCACTGGATGATGTTCAAACATCCGGAAAAAAGGATTCGTTTATTCGTTTTGTAGCGGAAATTGAAAGGCAAAGTCTTGAAAGATACTTGTCAATCCTGAAATAATCCTCTTCAAAATTTCACAGAAAAGCACATCGAATATTCCTGATTTATTCTGTGCTTTTCTTTTTGAATCTTATCTTTGTTGGAAAAACACTCCAAATGTCAGATATTCTTTCAAAGACCATGGAATCTACTATTCGTACAAGCAAAGATGTTTTGTTGAAAGCGTTTCGCTTAATGGCTACTGCAAAAACATTGGCTGAGAAATATGAAGCAAACAAAGAAGTTACAGCAAAATATGTGCATGCAACCTCCAGAGGGCATGAGGCAATTCAGTTAGCTGTTGGTTTGCAGTTGAAACCACAAGATTGGGTTTCGCCATATTATCGGGATGATAGTATTCTTTTGGGAATTGGTATGACTCCATATGAGTTGATGCTTCAGGTATTTGCAAAGAAAGATGATCCATTTTCCGGAGGAAGAACGTATTATTCGCATCCGTCATTGAATCGAGATCACATGCCTAAGATTCCACATCAGTCTTCTGCAACAGGGATGCAGGCAATCCCCACAACAGGAATTGCGATGGGAATTCAGTATAAGGAAAAATTAGGTCTTGCGGAAGATTTTAATGGTGAGAACCCGATTGTGGTTTGTTCATTGGGAGATGCTTCCTGCACAGAGGGAGAAGTTTCAGAAGCTTTTCAAATGGCTGCGTTGAAGCAATTTCCAATTGTTTACCTGGTTCAGGATAATGGCTGGGATATTTCCGCAAATGCTGCTGAAACAAGAGCTCAGGATATTACTCATTATGCTCAGGGGTTTAAAGGAATAGAAGTTCGCACAATCGACGGAAGTGACTTTGATTTGTCATACCAAACGGTTCAGGAAGTTTTTGAAATCGTTCGAAAAGAAAGAAGACCCTTTATCATTCATGCGAAAGTTCCACTTTTAGGTCACCATACTTCTGGTGTTAGAAAAGAGTGGTACCGTGATGATTTGGAAGAAGCTGCTTCCAGAGATCCATATCCGAAATTAAAAGAAATTATTCGTGAACTGGAAGGTGAAGCTGATATTATTAATATCGAATCTGATGCCCGTAAATTGGTGGATGCAGATTACGAAAAAGCATTGAATGCAGAAGAGCCAATACCTTCAAGTGTTACTGATTTTATTTTTGCACCGACTCCGGTTACAGAAGAAGTTGGTGAACGTGAGCCAGCTGGGAAAAAGAAAACCGTGATGGTTGACAGCGCTTTGTTTGCTGTTCGTGAAATCATGTCTCAGCACCCGGAAGCATTGTTATACGGGCAAGATGTTGGTGGAAGATTAGGTGGTGTTTTCAGAGAGGCTGCTACATTGGCTCAAACCTTTGGGGATGATCGCGTGTTCAATACGCCGATTCAGGAAGCGTTTATTATCGGGTCGACTGTAGGAATGTCCGCAGTTGGTTTGAAACCATTTGTAGAAGTACAGTTTGCGGATTACATTTGGCCGGGACTGAATCAATTGTTCACGGAAGTATCCCGCTCGAATTATTTGTCAAACGGAAAATGGCCGGTGAGTTGTGTGATCAGGGTTCCAATCGGAGCTTATGGTTCCGGAGGTCCTTACCATTCTTCAAGTGTAGAGTCTGTTTTGGCGAATATTCGTGGAATTAAAGTGGTTTATCCTTCTACAGGAGCGGATTTGAAAGGTTTGCTGAAAGCTGCTTATTATGATCCGAACCCGGTGGTTATTTTGGAGCATAAAGGACTTTATTGGTCAAAAATTCCGGGAACAGAAGGAGCAATGTCTATTGAGCCGGATGAAAATTACATGATTCCGATCGGGAAAGCCCGTATCGTTCAGGAAGCTTCTGATTCTGCAATTGAAAGAGGAGAATCCTGTGTTGTGGTTACTTACGGAAGAGGTGTTTACTGGACTTTAGAAGCTGCAAAACAATTTGAAGGGCAAGTGGAAGTGTTGGATTTGCGTTCAATCAATCCATTGGATATGGAAGCTGTTGCTGCTTCGGTTGAAAAACATGGAAAAGTACTTTTAGTTACTGAAGAATCAATTGAGGCTTCATTTACCCTTGGTTTGGCAGGAAGAATCCAGCGAGATTGCTTCGCGCATTTGGACGCACCGATTGGAGTCGTTGGTGCAATTGATACTCCGGCAATTCCTTTGAATTCGATTTTGGAAGCTGAATTACTGCCAAATGCAGAAAAAGTAAAAACTGCTTTGGAAAAATTGATAAACTATTGATAAATGAACCCCAATCACCCGCCTAGAGTAAGAGCAATGTTAGATCGAATGCAGCTGATAAAAACAGATTTGTCAGCTGCGAAAATGTCGATCTCACTGGATGGAATTCAGCATCTGCCTGAAACATTAGATCTTAAAAGTTCATTGGCGCAGGAAGAGCTTGCTAAGTTGTTGTCGGCATTACACGAAGCATTTGTTCAACAAGACCTTACAAAGGTCACTGCCCTGTATTCGTATGTTGCTTTGTTTTCTGAAACACAACAACAAGAAATCCGAAAGGAAACTGTCCGGGAATTTCATCAGTTTTTAGGTTTGCAAAAGAATGACGTAGAATTATCTGCCATGTATTTGCATGCTGGATTTGCCAATATGATCAATCAGTTGAATGATGTTGACTTGACAAATGCACAGTTCAAGCTGTTTGAAAGATATTTTTTGGATACCAATGACAGAACCGGAAAACGGATTGCTGGAATTCAACGTAATTTACCCCTGAATAGCGATCAGAAAAAACTGGTTGCCGATTATCTCGAACAGCTGAAGTCGGAAAACGAGAAGGTAGAAAAGAAGGATAATACAAAAACCATTATCCTGGTAATCATAACGGTTTCTCTCATTCTGATTCGGTTTGCATTGCGGATGTCCAGATAAGCGACTTGTAAACAATTCCGGTTTTATAAATAATTGAACTTCCAAAGAAAGGAGTTTCAATAGCTCTTACTTTTATATTGAGTAAGTCTATGAAAATCGGAAGCATACATACAGTCGGCGCGATTGCGCAATTTCTTGGAAGAGAAGTAATCGGGGATGAATCTTTGATCGTAACCGGAATTAACGAAATTCATCGGGTAGAACCGGGAGATCTGGTATTTGTTGATCATCCGAAGTATTACGATAAAGCATTGAATTCTGCGGCGACCTTTATTTTAATTGATAAAGCGGTAGACGTTCCTGAAGGAAAGGCATTGATCATTTCTCCGGAACCATTTGATGATTATAACAAGTTAACCCGTAAGTTTTCTCCATACAGACCTCAAATGTCTATGACAGGAGAAAATTGTCAGATTGCTGATTCTGCACATCTTTCCCCGAATTGTTTTATAGGAAATGACGTGATTATCGGCGACCATGTAATCATTCATCCCGGAGCTTATATCGGAGACGGAACCGTTATCGAGGAAAATGTCATTATCGGACCGAATGCTGTTATCGGACATTATGCTTTTTATTTTAAAAAGAAACCTTCTGGTTACGATAGAATGCATAGTTGTGGGTTTGTTTACATTGAGAAAAATGTGGAAATCGGGGCGGGTTCTACGATTGATGCAGGAGTCAGCGCAATAACACGAATCGGTGAAGGAACTAAAATAGATAACCTCGTTCAGATTGGTCACGATACCATTATCGGAAAAAACTGTCTTTTTGCTTCTCAGGTAGGAATAGCAGGTTGCTGCAATGTCGGAGACAATGTCACTTTGTGGGGACAAGTAGGTTGCGCATCCGGAGTAACTATTGGAGATGGCGTTGTTGTTCTTGCACAATCAGGAATTGCTAAATCACTGGCAGGTGGCAAAGTGTATTTCGGAAGTCCGTGTGATGAGTCAAAAATCAAGATGAGAGAACTGACAATTTTAAAACGTCTCGCAGAAAACGGAGGAAAATAATCATGGAAGTCGAAACACGCATAGCAAATTTGGAGTCACAAGTTGAGTTAGGTGAATTTCGACTTAATTCACTGCTTGAACTGACACGCGCGATTGCAACAAATCAAAGTGTGGATCAGATTGTTCGCTTGTTTGAATTTGTGATGCGTGAACAACTTGGTTATGATCGCTTTTTACTTTTCAACAAAGAAAATGGTTGGAGTTCACTTCTGAAAGTAGGACTGAAAAGCAAAGTTAAAGATATTTCGATCGAAAAAGAATTGTATCGTTTCCGTGATATTACGGTCATTGAATCAAGTTATTCGGCAATTCTGGATGAGTTTGATATTATCGTTCCTGTTTTCCACAAAGATAAACCCCTTGCATATCTTCTGATTGCCGGAATTGAGGAAAGCGGGATGAAAAAACACGAAACTTTGGCGGATATGCGTTTTCTTCAGACATTGACCAATATGGTTGTAATGGCTATTGAGAACAAACGCATGGCCAAAGAAGAACTGAAGAGGGAACGCTTGAAAAAAGAACTGGAAGTTGCCTCTGAAATGCAGAAGCTGTTGTTTCCGTCAGATTTGCCATCCAACAGACAGATGGATATTTCCGCCAAATATATTCCGCGACATGAAGTTGGGGGAGACTATTACGATTTTATTCCCCTGGGAGATAATAAATATGTAATCTGCATTGCAGATGTGAGTGGTAAAGGAATCAGTGCGGCAATGTTGATGGCTAATTTTCAGGCCACTATCCGCACGTTTTATTCGACTGTTTACCAGATACAACAATTTTCGCTGGAGTTTTTGATCGAAGAACTCAACAAGAAGGTGATGACAAGTGCAAAAGGAGAAAAATTCATCACATTCTTTATCGCTGTTTACAATGCCGAAACCCGGGAATTGGATTATGTGAATGCCGGGCACAATCAACCGATCATTACCAACGGGAAAGAAAAGAAATTGTTGGATATCGGTTGTGTGGGATTGGGAATGTTTGATGAAATGCCCTTCATTCAGGTCGGTAAAGAAATTCTGAAACCAAATACAACGTTGATTTTGTATACAGACGGTGTTGTGGAGTTGGAAGATGAAAAAAATGCTCATTTTGAACTAGAGCGTCTGATAAAGATTTATCATAATTTCTACAAACTCAGCATGGAAGACATGAATAATATCGTGTTTTCCAAATTAGATGAGTGGCGTGGAAACCGAAAATTGGTTGACGATACCGCGATATTTTCCTGCCGATTCTTTTAGACGTTTTGCTACATTTGTGCAAAACAAAACAAAAAATGAAAATAATCAATTTAACACTCCTATTCTTGTTAGGGAGTTTTTCCCTACTCGCACAAGACGAAATTCCGCTTCCTTCTGAAGTGAAGATTATCAAAAGTGAACCGTATCAGGTGGTAGATTCCCGGGACAAAAGCTACTATTCCCTCGGAAATGGTGAGGTCTTAAGTATCAAACTGAAAATGAAAGGCGGTCTGACATTTATTCTACAGAAATTTTCCGGAAGTAATCTGAACCAGGAAGCGATCAAAACATCCATTTTGCCGGTTGAAAAAGGAAGTGCTTATGAAGGAATCAAACGCATGGGAGATATTTTCTATGTGATGATTTCCCGGAAAAGTGCCGATAACGGAGTGACATTGTATGCACATGAGTTAAGTACCGAAAGTTTAGAGTTGGTTGGAACGGAAAAAGAGTTGTTTAC
>NZ_JASLCN010000157.1 GCF_030151805.1 Fluviicola sp. | reverse complement strand
CACTGACTTTGCAGATCAACGGAAGATACAGTGCTCCTTCGGTGACTGCCCAGGGAATCATGAAGCCGAGAGGCTCTATTGATTTTTCTGCAGATAAATCACTTTGGGAAGGCAAATGGGGGATTGGTTTGCGCGTGACAGATATTTTCAACACTCAGGGATTCTATTTCGAGGTAAATCAGCCAACTGTAGCTCAGTCAACCCAATTCAAATGGGAAACACGAAGAATCATTGTCAGTATTCGTTACCGATTCGGAAGAACGGATTTCAAAGAAGATAAACGTTCCAATGACAACGGTGGCGGAGGCTTTGACTTTTAATCCGGAATCTGTTTCAGACTTCGGTCGTTGACTTACGCTTTCTTACTGGTCACAGCCTGTACCGGGTAATGGATTCCCAAATGAATTAAAGCTTTGTCAAAACTTTTTGAACTGCTTCCTTTTTTTTCTTTGATAACTCTTGTTTTCATGACGTTGGTTTTATATGAAGTTACTCAATTAATGTGCCATACTCACCCGCTATTGATTGAAACGTTTTCACGACTGATTTTAGTGTATGACATAATAATTATCTAAAAAACGAGTTTCATGAATGATTGGATTTCCGAAGTGGCAGAAAAAAAGACCCATTTAAATAAAATTATGAGAATATTTAAGAACTCTGTTGGGAAATCCTTAAAAGAAGCGTACTTTTGTAACCCCTTTTTTTAACAAATGATCGACGAAGAGCTGTTTCAAGCAAAAAAATTATATCCGTTTCAGGAAAAGACTGTAAATGCAATTATAGACGAACTGGACAAGAACGGATCTGATTACAACCTACTATTCCAATTGCCGACAGGCGGGGGGAAAACCGTGATTTTTTCCGAAGTTGCGAAAAGCTATATTGAGCGTTACCAAAAGAAGGTATTGATCCTGACACACCGGATCGAATTATCTGTTCAGACGTCTAAGCAGCTGAACGCACTGGGTATTTCAAACAAGGTTATTTCAAGTGATGTAAAGAATCTGATTGATGAGGAACACCATCCGTGTTATATTGCGATGGTTGAAACGTTGAATAACCGCTTGCAGGAAGACGAAAATTTCGTGGATGGAGTAGGTTTGGTGATCGTGGATGAAGCGCATTACAACAGTTTCAGAAAGATCTTCCAGTATTATTCCGGTGCAAACATCTTAGGAGTTACAGCAACCCCTTTGAGTTCGAATAAAGCATTGCCCTTAAACGATCACTACAACAAATTGTTGGTAGGAGAGAGCATTTCTTCCCTGATTCAGGGCGGATATCTTTCCGATGCGGAAACGTTTACGTATGACGTGAACCTGCACGGTTTGAAGATCGGAACAAACGGTGATTTTACCGTCAGTTCATCTGAAACGGTGTATGGAAACTTCTTTATGCAGGAGAAATTATTGTTCGCATACGAGGAAGTCGCAGTCGGGAATAAGACTTTGATTTTTAATTCCGGAATCGAAACTTCCCTGCGTGTGGAAGAAACTTTCAAGAAAAGAGGATATAAAATCCGCCATTTGGATTCTACTTTTTCAGATAAAGACAGAAAAGACGTGTTGCATTGGTTTAAAACAACCAAGGATGCTATTCTGACTTCTGTCGGGATTTTGACAACCGGTTTTGATGAACCGACTGTTGAAACCATTATTTTGAATCGTGCCACGCGTTCTCTGACGTTGTATCATCAGATGATTGGTCGTGGTTCCCGTCGTTTGCCGAATAAAGCCAACTTCAAGCTGATTGATTTAGGAAATAACGTTCGCCGTTTCGGATTGTGGCAGGATTATATCAACTGGCAGGATGCATTCCGCTTCCCGGATCGCTTTTTGGAGTCGCGTTTGAGCGAAGACGATGACCTGGAGTTTGAGGTTGAGTTTGAATTCCCGCGTCACATGGAGCAACTGGTTGATACGGGCTTCCTGGAGAAGTTCAGTATTCGTGATATTTATTACGAATGCCTGGATAAAGGTGAGAAGGGAAAACTGGCAGTAGATTTGTCTTTGTCAAATCACTGTGAAGGAATTGTTCGTAAAACCAAAGACCTGGATGACGCCATTCAGATTGTGGATGCGCTTCAGGATCATATTGAGCACCGTTTGAAGGCGTATACGAAATGTATTGCGAAAAGTACTCCGAATTACTTCAAGTACCTGATGGAAACGTATAACCGTCAGCTGCGCCAGGAAATCCGCATGAAATTTGACGAAATTGAAGCAGAGGCAGATGCTGACGCCAATACGAATGCCAATTAAGAATTGATTTTTATAGATTGAATAAAAAAATGCAGGAAGTTATTTCCTGCATTTTTTGTTTAGTGAATTTTTCAGGTAAAGTTTATTTTAATAATTGATCAGTAATTCCGTTGTGTCGAAAGGAACGGTGTTTACCTGTAGTGTGCCGTTATTGGTTGTTCCCTGCACATCGTAGAAAATTTTGTACGACGTATTTCCATCGTTGATGCAGTAAACAGATTGATCCGTTACATTATCCAATTGGATTTCTCCGGTTGGGCAGCATTCAGAGCATCCGTTTTTTCCGCCTTGTTTGTAGTATTTAATCACTTTTGTTCCGTCACTGACAAAATGTAGTCTGACCCATGATCTTGCATACATATTCTAATTAAATGCATTGTCATCTTTCAGTGATAAATTATCTAATGTTGTTGTTGAACCGTCTGAAAAATAATTGGCTTTCGTAACAGAAATACTAATGCTTTGGTATTTGTCGCGTTTCAGCTCATAACTATAGTTTCCATTGGCATCGGTGGTCAAAGTTGCCAGGGTAGAGCCTACAGATCCGGAAGACGTTGCTGTGATGACAACCTGAGCGCCGGCAAGCGGAGAATTGAATGATGAATCGTAAACTGTTCCTTTGATTTGGTACGTTAAATCTTTTTTCTTGCACGAATTGATAGCGAAAAATGCAAGGATTCCAAGAAGAGGGATTAATTTTTTCATGGTAAAATTAAAATTTTAACAAATAGCTGTGTTTTTAATTGATTTAATCACGTTTTTTATTTCGGATGATTGTTAACAAAGTCCTTAAACATGAAATTTAATCATTCAATTTATGTCTTCCTTAACCCCTGAAAACCCAGTAAATATAGAGCTATCGGAGTTTATTAACTTAAATAGTTGAATAAAAAATATTCACTTTTTTTAACAATGTGATCCAATCTAAAAATAAAGATATTATTTTCGCCGTGTAACTCAAAATTTATATTTATGTCAGAAAATTTAGACGCAACAACAACTGCAGCCCCTCAAGGGAAAGGAATGGCAATAACAGGATTCATCCTTGCTTTGGTTGGATTGGTATTGAACAATGTAATGGCTGGAATCGCTGTTTTGGCGATTATTGCTGGTGGAAGCGGATGGTTAATGTACCTTTGGTT
>NZ_JASLCN010000107.1 GCF_030151805.1 Fluviicola sp. | reverse complement strand
GTGACCTGGATATGAATGAATTAAAACGCATGGTTCCTGCCAATCGCTTTGGAAAAGTGGAGGAAGTAGCGTATCTTGCGAGTTTTTTAGCGTCTGAGAAGGCTGCTTATATTACAGGAGAGGTGATTAATATTAACGGAGGAATTTACGCTTAACAATGGAACATCGTGTAGTCATTACTGGAATTGGTGCTTACTCGTGTTTGGGTGAGGATCTGGACACAGTTCTGGAGTCATTGCGGCTTGGCCGCAGTGGCGTTATTTACGATGAAGAGCGGAAGGAATTCGGATACCGTTCGTGTTTTACCGGAATGGTTGCAGAACCCGACTTGAATCCCTTCTTATCCCGTCGTCAGCGAATCGGAATGCACCAACCGGCGCGTTTTGCGTTCATGTCGACCAAACAAGCCATGGAAGGTTCCGGATTAGATGCCGATTTCCTGGAAAAAACGGAAACGGGAATTATTTTCGGAAACGATTCTACGGCAGGTGCTGTCGTTGACACTGTCGACAGAGTGCGTTTGAAAAAGAACACCACTCTGATCGGAAGCGGCGATATTTTCCAGAACATGAATTCCACGGTAAACATGAATCTTTCAACGATCTATAAGTTGAAAGGCATGAACTTCACCATTTCCGCAGCTTGTTCTTCGGGTTCTCATTCCATCGGAATGGGCTATTTGCTGATCAAGCAAGGTTTGCAGGAGCGCGTGGTTTGTGGCGGAGCACAGGAAATCAATGTGTACGCCATGAGCAGTTTTGACGGATTGGGAGCTTTTTCCGTTCGCGATGATCATGCTTCCAAAGCAAGCAGACCTTTCGACAGAGATCGCGATGGGTTGGTTCCTTCAGGCGGAGCAGCAACGGTGATTATCGAATCATTGGAATCTGCTTTGAAAAGAAATGCTCCGATTTACGGAGAAATCGTTGGTTTCGGTTTTTCTTCAAACGGAGATCACATTTCCAATCCGAATTTTGACGGTCAGTTCAGATCTTTGAACATGGCTTTGAAACAAGCAAATTTAACACCTGCAGATATCGACTATGTGAATGCGCATGCTACTTCCACACCAATCGGTGATTCAACGGAAGCACAAGCAATTTCCAGTGTTCTGGGTTCCAAAGTTCCTGTAAGTTCTACCAAAAGTATGACCGGGCACGAATGCTGGATGGCAGGAGCAAGTGAGATCGTTTATTCATTGCTGATGATGAACAACGATTTCGTGGCACCAAATATCAATTTTGAAAATCCGGACGAACATTCGGCAAAGATCAACATCATTCCAAATTACATGGAACACAAGATTGATTGCTTTTTGTCCAACTCATTCGGATTCGGGGGAACAAATTCCTCCCTGATTATTAAAAAGTTTAAAAAATAGGCGAACCCACAATTATATGAAAAGAGAAGACATCATTCTTACAACAAAACAATTCTTGTCCGAAGAATTTGAGGTTGATGCTGCATTAATTTTACCTGAAAACAACCTTCAACAAACCTTAGACTTAGATAGCCTGGACTATGTAGATTTAGTAGTCGTTATTGAAGAAAATTTAGGAATCAAGCCAACGGCAGAGGATTTCAAAAGCATCGAAACTTTTAGCGATTTCTACGATTTAGTTGAACAACGTTTGAACGCTTAAAGGTGAATGGAACAAAAATGGGACGGCAAAACCAAGGGTTCGCTTTGGGGGTATAAATTTTTTATCTACTCTATTCGATTCTTAGGAGTCCGGTTTGCTTACTTCTTTTGTATCGGTGTTTCCGGCTACTTTCTCCTTTTTTCAAGAAAACCCAGAAGAGCACTTATTTCATTTTACCAAAAAGGATTTCAGTATACCAAATGGCAGGCAACTAAAGCCACTGCCCGGAATTTATATTTGTTCGGGCAAACACTTATCGACAGAATTGCTTTAAAAACACCGCGTAAAAGAATCTTTACGTTTCGTTTTAACAACGAAGAAGCATTGATCAAAATGAACGCGGAAGGAAAAGGTGGTTTCCTCTTTTCCGCTCATTTGGGAAACTGGGAAAACGCTGGAAATTTGCTGGGAGAACGCATTACGTTGAAGATCAACATCCTGATGCTGGATGCAGAAGTCCAAAAGATCAAAGCTTACATAGAAGACGCTGCTGGGAAATCGCAATACCAATTGATTCCCATCAAAGATGATCTGTCGCACCTCATCCTGATTCACCAGGCTTTGAAACGCAACGAGCTGATCGCACTGCATGCCGACAGAACGACTCCGGGTCAGAAAAACTTTAAATTGCCCTTTTTGAACGGCATGGCGGAATTTCCGGCCGGACCGTTTATTATGGCCCATAAATTCAAAGTTCCGCTTACCTTTGTATACGCAGTAAAATCGGGAAGTACTCACTACGAATTAAGTGCAACAAATCCGTTGACTGAATTCGAGTCGCCTGAGAAAATTGCCGAAGCGTATGTCAGGCATTTGGAAGAGCAGGTAAAAGCCAGTCCGACCCAATGGTTTAACTTTTTTGATTATTATGTTGATTAACAAAGAAAATATTACGTCGATTATCCCGCAAAAGGCTCCTTTTGTGATGATTGATGCACTTTTGAATGCCGATCAGAACGGTTTTCAGAGCAATTTCACCATTGCTTCGGATAACCTGTTCCTGGAAAACGGCATATTGTCCGAATCGGCATTGATTGAAAACATTGCCCAGACTTGCGCTGCAGGGTTCGGTTATCTGAACAGCCTGGAAGAAGACGGTGAACCGAAAATCGGGTTTATCGGAGCAGTGACACAGGTTCAAATCTCAAATCCCGCAAAACTGAACGATCAGATTGAAACTTCCGTTCACATCCTGAGCACCTTCGATACGATTCACTTGATTGAAGGAACGGCAACATCCAACGGAGAAGTGCTTTTGAGTTGTCAAATGAAAATCGTTCTGGCATGAAAGTTCTGAAATCATCCATTCTGATACCTGTACGCTTCAGCGAGACAGACGCAATGGGTGTTGTGTGGCATGGAAACTATCTGAAGTTTTTTGAAGACGCCAGAGAGCATTTCGGCAAGGAATACGGAATCGAATACCTCGATGTTCATGCAAAAGGGTACTTCATCCCCATCGTAAAATCGGAAATTGCTCATAAAGCTTCGATTTTTTACGGTGAATCTGCGTTGGTAAACGTCATCCTGGAACAACACGATTCTGCCAAGATCGTATTTCGTTACGAAGTGATCAATAACGCAACGAAGCAAATCGCTGCAACCGGAATGACCATGCAGGTATTTATGTTCACTTCCGACAGAACCCTGGAATTGATCAAACCTGAATTCTACCGCATTTGGGAAGAAAAGCAAAACTGGATTGATGGATAAATCCGTTTACATACAATATCTTTCGTTGGTTACACCGCTTGGAAACACGGTTGAACAACACCTGGAAGCTTTCAAAAACGGAATTTCCGGAATCCGGGTGTTTGAAAAGTCGGGTTTCCAGAACAGCAATCTTCCTTTGGCGAAAAGAACGGAAATCGAAACAAACCGTTACGATGGCCTGCTTCGGGAAGCTTTGGAGAAGATCCAGCTTACACTTCCGGAAAATGCCTTGGAAAGAACGGCGGTAATTGTTAGTTCTACCAAAGGAAACCTGGATTTGTTGCCGGAAGATACGTTTTCAAGTACGCAAACCATCATCCGTGAATTCTTCCCGAAATCCCCGGTTTTCATTATCTCAAACGCATGTATCTCCGGAGTTATCGCGATCAATACCGCTACGGATTATTTAGTGGCGGACACATTCGATCAGGTACTCGTGATCGGAATTGATGCCGTTTCGGAATTCGTTTCCTACGGTTTTCAAAGTTTGTTTGCATTGAGCAATGAAGCGTGTAAACCTTTCGATAAGGAAAGAAACGGAACCACTTTGGGCGAAGGATGCGGAATCATTCTCGTTTCCAAAGAGAAAATCCGCGACCACGCTGTTTTGTATAAAGGCGGTTCGTCTTCCAACGACGCCAATCATATCTCCGGTCCGTCACGCACAGGAGAAGGTTTGGTGCGATCCATTGAAAAAACATTGAAACGAAGCGGTTTGACCGCAACAGCTATTGATTTCATTTCAGCTCACGGAACAGCAACTGTTTTTAACGATGAAATGGAAAGTATTGCTTTCGGAAGAACACAACTCGACCGGGTTCCGCTCAACAGCATGAAAGGATATTTCGGGCATACGCTTGGAGCAGCCGGAATTCTTGAAACAATCATGAGTATTGTATCTATGGAGCAAAATCTCCTGTTTCCAAACTTGGGCTTTAAAGAAACAGGAACTTCCGTGCCGCTAAACATTGTGCAGGAAGTGAGTTCCAAAGAATTGAAAACCGTACTCAAAACTGCTTCCGGATTCGGTGGCGGAAACGCAAGTTTAATCTTACAAAAGGAAGGATGAAGATATTAGCACACAGCTACGTTTGTCCGGATGGAACAAAACTGAACGGAAAATTGATTTTTGATACCAAAGCCGAAGAGAATCCGTTCAAAGCAGCCTATCAGCAATTGGGTGCAGAATATCCAAAATTCTATAAGATGGATGTTTTGTCGAAAATGGCTTTTATCGGAACAGAGATCTTACTTCCGTTTTTCCCGGAAGATGCTGATTTGGAAAATGATTTGTTTTTGCTTTTTGCAAATACATCTTCCAGCCAATATACCGACAATCTCTTTGTAGATTCTTACGAAAAGCTCAACAATCCGAGTCCGTCTTTATTCGTCTATACCTTGCCGAACATTGTTACGGGCGAATTGTCTATCCGCAATAAATGGTACGGCGAAAACTGTTTTTTCATCGAAGAACAATTCAAGGCAGAAAACTTTACGGAACTGGCTCAGATCGGATTCAACAAAGGAAATACGCTTTGTCTTTGCGGATGGGTCGAAGCAAAAACAAATGGCGAACAAGAATGTTTCCTATTTTTGCTTTCTCCTTCAAATGAGGATACACATTCAGCTACAATCGAACTTTCAACTCTAATTAAACAATATAGAAATGAGTGATTTAAAAGAAAACCTGAAGGCTCAAATCATTGAGCAACTCAATCTGGAAGATTTAACTCCTGCAGATATTCAAGACGATGCTCCTTTGTTCGGAGACCAGGGACTTGGATTGGATTCCATCGACGCATTGGAATTCATCGTTTTGCTGGATTCCAACTACGGAATTAAAATCGCAGATCCGAACCAGGGAAAAGAAATTTTTCAATCCGTAAATACCTTAGCGGATTACATCGCTAAAAATCAATAAATGCGCATTTACGTTACTGGATACGGTGTTATTTCTTCTATCGGCGAAAACGTAGAAGAAACCTTACATGCCCTGCGTTCTGAAGAGACGGGCATCAAACAAGGAGAAAAAACCTACACAGAACGATTTAAAGTCGGAGAAATCCGGTGGACAAACAGCGAATTAATTGAGCGTTTTTCCTTAACACAGAACGCATCCCGGACAGCTTTGCTCGGAATGATCGCTGCAAAGGAAGCATTTCAGGGCCACGAATTATCGGCAGCATTTAAAACAGGTTTAATCTCCGGAACATCCGTCGGAGGAATGGATGTGAGCGAAATCGCTTACAAAGACTTCCTGAACGACGAAAAAGATGATTTAGAGATCTACAGAAACCATCCGAGCGGGACGACCAGCGAACAAATTGCCAAAGAGTTGGGAATCGACGGATATGTCAACACCATTTCCACGGCGTGTTCTTCTGCTGCAAATTCCATCATGCTCGGAGCAAGAATGCTGTTGAGCGGACAATTGGATCGCGCAGTAGTGGGCGGAACGGACGGACTTTCACAGTTTACCATTTCCGGATTCCGTTCCCTAATGATTTTTGATGACGAATGGTGCAGACCCTTTGATGAGACCCGCAAAGGCTTGAATCTCGGAGAAGGCGCAGGATTCTTGGTTTTGGAAACCGAAGAAACAATCAAAAAAACCGGTAAAAAACCCTTGGCGGTTCTTTCCGGGTGGAGCAATGCTTCGGATGCGTATCATCAAACTGCTTCTTCACCGGAAGGTTTGGGAGCAAGCTTATCCATGAAAGGCGCGTTGAAAATTGCCGGTTTGAACCCGGAGGATATTGATTATATCAATGCACACGGAACAGCTACTCCGAACAACGATTTATCCGAATCTCACGGAATTAAGAATGTTTTCGGAAATACCGTTCCAGCATTTAGTTCCACCAAAGCATATACAGGTCATACTTTAGCTGCTTCAGGAGGAATTGAAGCCGTTTTCGGAATTTTGGCCTTGAACAACGGAAGTTTACTTCCAAACCTGAATTTCAAACAAGCGATCGAAGAAACAGGACTCGTTCCGGTGAAGTATTACTCGGAAGGAAACGAGATCAAACATATTCTCTCCAATTCCTTTGGTTTTGGCGGAAACAACTCAAGCATTATCTTAAGCAAGGTTTAGCATGTATTTCATTCAACATATCGAATCAATTACGCATCAGGATTCTTTTCAGAAGGAAAACCTGTGGAAGGAATTGAAACCTTTGAATTCCGATCATGCTTTAATCTCTCCGGATTACAAGGCCTATATTCCCGTTGCAGCACTCAGACGTTTGAGTACCATTTTACGCATGGGAATCGCTGCTTCGAAAGAATGCCAGGAAAAAACGGCGCTTGAATTCGATTCGATTTCTGTTGGAACAGCACTTGGTTGTTTGACGGATACAGAAAAATTTCTCGTAACGATCAATACAGTGAGCGGAGATATTCTTTCACCGACCGCTTTTATACAAAGCACACACAATACCATTTCAGGGCAGATTTCTTTGGATTTGAAGAATCACGCATACAACATGACACATACGCAAAATGCTGTTTCGTTTGAAGTGGCTTTGATGGATGGGCTTTTGTGTGTGGACGAAGGAAAAAAATCCGTACTTGTTGGCGCAGCCGATGAAGCTATTCCGTTTTTGGAACGTTTACGCGGATCGTTGATCCAGACCGACTTTCCATTTACTTCCGGAGCAAGTTTCGGAGTCATTTCTTCGGATAAAAATCAATCCATTGCGCATGTTCAAGCCTGTGAAGTGATTTTTTCGCATGAAAACCCGGAGCAAATCGTTTCCGGATTCTTGAAGAAACATGCCATTCAATTACAAGATTTGGGTTTAATCCTGGAAGGAAACAACACTTTTGCAGCAGCAGGACCGAAGCATGTCAATTTCCTGGCTCATTCGGGATATTACCAAAGTGCTTCCGCTTTTGCATTCCATTTGGCGCATGATTGGTTCATTGAACACCCTTCAGCCAAAAAAGTATTGATTGTAAACAACCTCGAATCCGGCAAATTGGGATTAACTCTTTTAAGCAGCAATGAAGCATAAACTCAATACTGCTGTTGGGTGTCTTTCGCTTCTCATCTGTTTCGTGTTTTTTCGCGAAAGTCCTTATTTCTGGACAATCATTGTTTCCATTGTCGTTTTATTCAACCTCATTCTTGCTTCCGGAATCTTATTTCTTCGCTTCGAATACTTTTATCCGGCAGTTTACAAAAACTCCTCACCGGAAGTGATTCTCACTTTTGATGATGGTCCTGATCCGGTTCATACGGCAGAAGTACTCGATATTCTTCAGAAATATGAAATCAAAGCCCTGTTTTTCGTAATCGGGAAGAAAGCAACGGAACATCCGGAATTGATCCGGCGCATCATTGACGAAGGACATGAAATTGGGAATCACACGCAAAACCATCCCATCTTTTTTGCCATGTACAGCCGGAAAAAAATTGCAGCAGAAATTGATGCGGCAGAAAAGAACCTGGCGGCACTCACAAAAAGAGAAATCCGGCTTTTCCGCCCACCAATCGGGTACATGAATCCAAGCATTGCAAGCGTACTCAAAAAACGAACCCTGAAAATTGTAGGCTGGAACGTACGCTCTTACGATTCATTCAAAAACGAGGCACAATTGCTCACACGGTTGATCCGGCTCACTAAAAAAGGAAGTATTGTCTTAATGCACGACAATTTAGCGCATACTTCTGTAGTTTTGGAAGCATATATTCAACGCGCGCAGTCGAATGGTATTATCTTTGCAAAACAAGAACAACTGAAAAAATTCATTCATGAAATTCATCACTAGTTTCCTTATTTCTCTATTGATATCCGGTGCTTCTTTCGCGCA
>NZ_JASLCN010000116.1 GCF_030151805.1 Fluviicola sp. | reverse complement strand
TCGGGGTGTTCCCGGAATCTTACAACCTGGTTGTAAATGCAAACCATCAGAAAGTAGAATCTCTTTTGGCTTTGTCGGATGAAACGGAAAAATCCAATAAGGTGAAGCAATTGACAGACCTGGCATTGCTTGCTCAGGGAATGTTGAAGGGAGAAGAATTAAATCAGTTTATCGAGAGAAGTATCTCATTTGTATAATCCTGGTTCCCGTCAGTCGGTTGATTGACGGGAACTTTATCTTTTTAGTGTGTATAGTATCATTTTTGCAATTGTTGCGTTTGCGGTTTCAGGAGGAAGGTTTCTGCCTGCTCTGATCGCATTTTTAGTAGGTGGATTTGTAGATCAGACAGTTCGGGCACGAAAAAATCAGGCGGCTGGAAACGGTGGTGGAAACCGTCAGTCTTTTCAGGATATTTTTGAATATTACACGCAACAAACCCAGCGTTACGATTTCCCGACTCAATTATTGGCGCTTTCGGCTTATATGATGAAAAGCGACGGGAAAGTGGTGAAGTCCGAATTGAACTTCGTCAAATCGTTTCTGGCTCAACAATTCGGGAACCAGTTCAATCATTCGCATTTACAAACACTGAAGAATTTTTTAGATGCTCCGACCATCCCGATTGATCAGATTTGTTCGGATATCCGCATGCGTGCGCAGGTTGAGATCCGTATTCAACTGCTTCATTATTTGTTTGGGATTGCTCAATCGGACGGGCAGGTTTCCGATCAGGAAATTAAAACCCTGCAGTACCTGGCAAATTTGCTGCAGGTTCCGCCAATGGATTTCAGATCTGTTCAGGGAATGTTCAAGCAAAACCTCAATGCGGATTACGAGATTCTGGGAATCGAAGAATCAGCAAGCGATGAGGAGGTGAAAAAGGCATATCGCCAGATGGCCGTTCGCTATCACCCGGATAAAGTGGCTTCTTTGGGAGAAGAATACCAGAAAGGGGCGAAGGAGAAATTCCAGCGAATCCAGGAAGCTTATGATAACATTAAAAAAGCAAGAGGTTTATGATTTTAACCGATTGATTCTAAATAAGTACTTTTGGTGTTTGAATTTTAACACTCTTATTTTTGACTTAATTTATAATTAACAAAAGTTTAAACGTAACATTTAGTTTAAACTAGGTGTCTTTTCATTTTTTTTTGTAGTAAATTTTCGTACGTTTGCGTAATCCTATTGTTACACAAACCCGCATGGGTACTTATCTCGCGTTAGATGAAAAAAGCACTACATACTACTCTCCGTAAAGTAAGCGCACCAAAAAATGGCTTAATAATTTTCTTTTTATTTCTGTTAGCACTTAATAATCAATTGTTTGCTCAGATGCAGGCGAAAGAAAACCTGTTGAATGGTTTTCGCACCCGGGAAGTGAAAAACCTGGAAGCCTGGAAAAAATTCAATACTCCTGAGTATTATTCCCACCCCGAATTTGGAAGACTTCCGGACAATGCACCATGCGAAAATTGCGTGGAAGTACTGGAAAAACGAAAAATTGATGAGCGTTATTTCGTAAATGTTACCAACAATAGTGAATTCTATACACAAAAAGCGTTGGGTGATTTACATCAATTTGTAAACGGATCATGGGTCTCAATCGAACATGAATTACAAGCTGCTTCCGGCCCGAAATATGAGTCGGGATATTTGCTCGACCGTCCGGCGATTGATTTTTCAACCAAACGAACAGAATTAAAAACAGCTGAAGGAACTTTTCAGTTTAATAACTGGAAATTGATCATCGTTCAGAATGCGTCGTCATCAAATGAAATTTCTGCGGATTGGTCGGATTACACGGTTGGTTCCGACGGAGCATTCATCCGGAATATTTTTCCTGGAATTGACGCCGAAATGGTTGTTATGCGAGGAGCGATCAAAACCAGTTTTACAATCAAAACCAACGAATTCGGTGTTTTCGAAAAATTGCTGTTTCGCGAACAGTTGGAAGGTTTAACACAACTTCATGCTGAATTTACAGATGGAAATCAGACAGAAGGAATCGGAAGTTTGAAACTCATGTCCGGATCAACAGAATTGGCGGTGATGGATGAAGCAAAATTATTTGCGAAAAACGGTCCGAAGAGTTTAGCGCGTTCAGGAGTTTATGCTATTCAGGCAAACAGGATTGATCTTCAGGTCGATTATTCCTGGATCAATGAGAATATCGGATCTTATCAACTGATCGTTGATCCGCTTGTAACCGGAAGTGCTACTTTGGCACAGGCTTCGATTACCGGGTCGAGATACAATGCGAGTTGCAATTTTGACAATTCCTGTGATTACAATTTAACGGTTCCATCTCCTGCAAATGCCACGATCACGGATTTGACCTTTTCGTTTAGTTATACTGCTTCCGGATTATGCTGGAGGGAGGATGGGGCTATGAGAATTGCAACCGGAGGCTGTGTGAGTCCTTCTGCTGCAGGATATTACTGGTTTTGTAATTTGATGAGCGGTGGAATCTGTAATGCTGCAAATCAAACAGTAATGAGTGATCTGGCTGGTTGTCTGCCGTCTCCGGGTGGAAGTTGTACTTCACAAAACATCACATTTACTTTGCAATTCTTCCGCGCTTGCTGGGGAGCAACTGGTTGTTCAGGCACATGTATTGGAGCAAGTGCTCCATGGGTTATGAATATTACCGGAAGAACATTGGAATATACCAATCAGACAACACCCATTACCTTGTCAGGAACAACCGTTTGCCAGGGTGGATCTTTGACGGCATCTACTTCTGCTGTTTACGGAGTTCCGGGATATACATACAACTGGAGTTTCAACGCATCGGGTACACCAAGTGTCGGAACAGGAACAAGTGCAAGTATTTCATTCCCGACCGCCGGAACAGTGACACTTTATTCGATCGTGACGGATGCTTGCGGAAATCAGATTACAAGCAACAGAACGGTAACAGTAACACCTGGAACACCTCCAACAATTACAGCCGGAGGCCCAACGACATTCTGTGCCGGAGGGTCTGTTGTTTTAACATCTTCAGCTGCAACCGGAAATACCTGGTCAAACGGAGCAACTACTCAATCAATCACGGTTACAACCAGCGGTTCTTATACTGTAACTGTTGTAAGCGGAAGTTGTTCATCCTCATCTGTGGCAACAGTCGTGACAGTGAATCCGATTCCAGCCACGCCAACAATTACGGCGAGTGGACCGATGGCATTTTGTACAGGTGGCTCAGTCACGCTGACATCTTCTTCTGCAACCGGAAATACCTGGTCGACAACGGAAACTACGCAATCGATCATTGTCTCTACGAGTGGAACGTACACGGTAACAGTTTCAGCAAATGGTTGTACATCAGCTACGGCTTCAACAACAATCACCGTGAATCCGGTTCCTTCAACTCCGACTATTACAGCCGGTGGTCCGACTACATTTTGTGCAGGCGGTTCGGTTGTTTTAACCTCTTCCTCCGCAACCGGAAATGCCTGGTCAAACGGAGCAACCACGCAATCAATCACGGTTACAACCAGTGGAAATTATACCGTTACTGTTTCGAATGGTCCTTGTTCGGCAACATCTGTGGCAACAACTGTTA
>NZ_JASLCN010000111.1 GCF_030151805.1 Fluviicola sp. | reverse complement strand
GAGCTTTCTCCGCAGCAAACGGCACTTTTTCCGGGAGCTATTGAAATGCTGGATGAAATGAGAGCGGAAGATTATCGCTTGCACATCATTACAAATGGCTTCAAGGAAGTGCAGCATATCAAATTGGCAAAAAGCGGAATCAGCGAATATTTCGACATGGTTTTGTGTTCGGAAGAAATCGGGGTAACAAAACCGCACCGGGAAATTTTCCAGGAAGCACAACGCATTACGGAATGCAGCACCGAACATGCCATTATGATCGGGGACGATTTCAAAGCAGATATTATCGGTGCATTGAATGCAGGATGGACAGCAATCCATTTCGACCCGGAAGTCAAATTCAAGAAAGAACGCAATGTTCCGAGAATCCGGGAATTGGCGGAAATCCCAGCCGTTATAAACCTCTTGCCGATTGTTGGGAATTGAGATGTTTAGACTAAGAAAGCCAGGAATTAAGAGTCAAGACTGTTTTAATAAGGTTCTTGGATCAAGTCCTGACTCTTGTCTCTCGAAGTCTTTTAAATAAGCTTAAAGTCCTAAAATCCTGAAGTCTTAGCGTCTTAATATCTAAATTCCCTATCTTTGTACCTTCGCTGAAGCTTCAGCACAAGCGTTGCACCCTTAAATAAAATCGGATGTCATTTTCTTCTTTCGGCTTATCGCCTTTTTTACTTCAAGCTTTAAGCGAAATGAACTACGAACGTCCGACTCCTATTCAGGATCTGGCAGTTCCGGCAATTCTGACAGGGAAAGATGTTTTGGGGATTGCTCCGACGGGTTCAGGGAAAACAGCAAGTTATGTCTTGCCCATTCTGACGCAGCTTTCGAAAGAAAAAGAAGCAAAAAACCGGCATATTCAATCCTTGATTCTCGTTCCGACCCGTGAATTAGCGATCCAAGTAGAAGAAGTCTTCAAAATTTTTGCGCGTTCGTTTCCGATACCTTTAAAAATCAGGGCAGTTTACGGAGGAGTTTCGATCAATCCGCAAATGAAAGCCATGATGGGTGTTTCCATTCTGATTGCAACTCCGGGACGTTTGATCGAATTGGCAGAATCAAATGCGGTTCATTTGAGTGCTGTTAAATCAGTGGTTCTGGATGAAGCGGATAAATTGCTGAATTTAGGTTTCCAGGAAGAAATGCAGCGCATCATTGCATGGTTGCCGAAAAAGCGTCAGAACTTATTGTTTTCGGCGACATTAAACGATCAAGTTTCAGAAGTAAAGCAGATTTTGCTGCATGATCCGTTGGTGCTGAAGATCGAAACAGAAGAAGATTCGGTTGAGTTGATTCAGCAAACAGCATATCGCGTTTCCGATGCCCGTAAAGGACCTTTGCTGCGTTATTTGATTCGTTCCCGTAAAATGAAACAAGTATTGATTTTTACGAGTTCAACATTCAAGGCGGATCAGGTCGTGGAAAAATTGCGCAAGAATAACATCGACGCGCAAGCCATTCACAGTAAGAAAAGTCAGGATGCACGAAACAAAGTGCTTCGGAATTTCAAGGCCGGGCATTTGAAAGTATTGGTTGCAACGGATTTGATTTCCCGCGGAATTGACATCGAATTTTTGCCTTTCGTAATCAACTACGAATTGCCACGTTCTCCGAAAGATTATGTTCACCGGATCGGTAGAACAGGAAGGGCAGAATCAACCGGTGAAGCACTCACTTTTGTCACCCCGGAAGACGAACATCATTTTAAAATTATCCAAAAGAAAATGGGAAAACAGGTTCCGTTTGAAGAAACAGACGGATTGGATCTAAACGGTTTTTAATTCCCATTTCAAAATAAACAAACTCATGAAGCGCATTGCATCGTACAAAAAGCTCTTTCAGGTGGAAGAGGAAATCAGCTTGTCTCAATTAAAAATAACTTACCGCAAACTGGTGAAAGAATGGCATCCGGATAAATTTCAGGAAGACAATCCCTTGAAAGCAGAAGCGGAAAAACGAAGCCTGGAGATTATTGATGCATACCATTTCCTGGTGAGCATTGCGCCGGAAACGTTGGAGCAAAACCTGGAAGAATACCAGGAAACGATCAATACCTCCATGATTGCTGATTTTCACTACAAAGGCTTGACCTTGAAAGTGACTTTCCTGAACGGACAAGTATTTGAATATTTCGGTGTTCCCAATAACGTGTACAAGAAATTGAATCAATCGGCAACTCCGGAGCGTTTTGCCCGCCGGCACATCTTTTCGTCTCATACGTATCGCATGGCGAGTAAGGGAACGGTTGAGGCTTAATCGAAGAGCGAATTCAATCCCTTTTTTCCAAACGAAATGTAAAAGGAAGATTCATTTTCGAGTTGATGGGTTTTCCGTCGTGTTTTGCAGGTTTAAAAACCATTAATCCGACAACGCGGATTATTTCGGCATCTGCCAGAGGGCTGAGTGATTTCCTGATTTGTATGTTTTGAGTTCTTCCTAACGTGTCTACAGTGAATGATACGACTACTTTTCCTTCTATGCTGTCGGAAGGATAAATGATGTTTTCTTTAAAGAAATTCCGTATAGCAGAAATTCCCCCGGGATATTCAGGATAGTCGTCAATGATAACTCCTACGAGGACATTTTCATTTTCCCTGGAAACAGTGTCTTTACTGACGGAAGCAGGGAATTTAAAAGGATCGGTTTCTTCCTGCGCTTGAACATTTGTGGATAGTATTCCTATTCCAAATGTTAGTATGGTTGTGGCAGCCAATTGGCGGTAATTTTCATATCCTTTGGCAACTTGTTTTTCAGAAAAAATGCCGCAAATATTCTTGTTTGTTTCTCTTAGAAGGTCCAATTCTTCTGTTGACTTATTTCTGAAATCAATGATGGTGTGTTTGCAAGAACTGCAATGTTTTCCCAGGTCACATGAAGTCATGTTGTTGATGTCTTCTTTGCAGGGAAATGAAAAATGGATATTCCGGATAGGTGGCATGTGAAGATGTTGATGGATTAGGGTAAGTATATGGAAAAGAGTTGGATGATTTTATTTCATCTGGTAAATGGTAGTATTTACTGAGTCATCACATAATTTTATAAAATTATGTGATTTGTCTGTTTTTAGTGAGTTTGAAAAGGAGCTAGACGGACAATCCTTCAATATAATTCATAATCAGATTCAGCCTTTTTGGATCTAATACAATTTCATAATGATGCTGTTTGTAACGAATGTCTACCAATTTTGCGCGTTTCAATTTGTTTGTATGATTCATAATTGCTGTTGGACTTAGGTTCAGGATCAGAGCTAGATCCGTGTTTCTGCAAAACGGGTGTTGACTTAAGAGATCAACCATGCGTTTTCTTGCAGGGTGACCAATGGCGTCAAATAAGTACGTGATCTCAAATTCTTTTTCAGTGTAATTATTGTCTTTAATTGCTCCCATAAATAGTGGATTTTCTATTTAAGTTAGTGTAAAAGATCATTTAAAACAACGAATATTTCGGTTTTTTTTTCAATTTTATAAATTTATAAAATTGTGTGAAAAGTCCATTTTTACTGGAGATAAACTGTTTTTTTTATTTAAAACAACCAACAAACAGCGAAATTGAAATTCATATGGACAGAATACAAGCTCTTCCCAAAATTCATTAACTTTCCTGAAAAACAAGTAATGAAAAATCGAATCCTCTCTATTCATAACCTGATTTTCTTTGTGACTCTCTTTCTATTAACTGCGTGTCAGCAGGAAGCCGTAAACAAAGACATGAATTTCGATCAATACAAAGAAGCATTCGTACTGCGTTTGTGGGAAATGAATCCGTCCTGGGCCAGTAGCATCGGGTATCACAAATACGATTCCGTTTTGGTTGTGCCCAACAAAGCGCGACAAGAAAAAGAAAGCCGGTTTATTCAAAAGGAACTGGATCAACTCAAGCAATTTAATCCCGAAGAACTTTCGGAAGCAAATCAGATTGATTGGAAATTGATTAAAAATCATTTGGATGGCGCGGCCTGGGAGCAAACGTCGTTCAAATCTCGGGAATGGAATCCGTCTTCCTACAATGTGTGTGGAAGTTTCGCTGAAATGCTGGCGAATAATTATGCACCGCTGAATGAGCGCTTGAAAAACTTTTCCATTCGCCTGAAAAATGTTCCTGCTTACTACAAAGCCGCAAAAGAAAATATTCACAATCCAACTCTGGAACACACACAGTTGGCCATCGAACAAAATCGGGGCGGACTATCCGTTTTTACGACTGATTTACCGGAAAGTCTGAAGAAAAGTACCTTGAGCGAAGCGGAAAAAGCAACATTGATCAAAAGAAGTGAAGCCGCTCAGAAAGCGATTGAGGCATATGCAGCCTGGTTAGAGAAATTGCCGAATCCACATCCGCGAAGTTTCCGTTTGGGAAGAGAATTGTATGCGAAGAAATTTGAGTTCGATATTCAATCAGATAATTCTGCGAAGGAAATTTACCAACGTGCGCTTGCCCATAAAAAGGAATTGCATCAGAAGATGCTTCGGATTTCAAAGCAAATCTGGACGAAGCACATGGAGAAAAAAGCAATGCCGGAGAACGAATACGAATTGATCAAACAACTGATTGATCAGATTTCCCTGCAACATACGCAGCCGGAGAATTTCCAGAAAGAGATCGAAAAGCAAATTCCGGAATTAGAAAAATTCGTAAAAGCTAAAAACCTGATTTATTTGGATCCGAAGAAACCGTTGGTTGTTCGCAAAGAACCGGATTATATGGCCGGAGTTGCCGGAGCTTCGATTTCTGCTCCGGGTCCTTACGATAAGGGGGGAAATACCTATTATAACGTTGGGAGCATGAATGGCTGGCCGCCCGAAAAAGCAGAAAGTTATTTGCGTGAGTATAACGATTATGTTTTGCAGATTCTGA
>NZ_JASLCN010000094.1 GCF_030151805.1 Fluviicola sp. | reverse complement strand
GTTCCTTTTCACGTGGTTCCGGCCAGAACGATTTTCGGTTCGCATTTAAAAAATGACGAAGGATACGCGTTTGTTTCCTGTGCGGTTGCTCCGGGTTTTGATTTCGAAGATTTTGAGTTGTTTTCGACCGAAGAGCTTTTAACATCCTATCCGCAGCACCAATCCATCATCGAAAAACTGACCTAAGATGTCGAAGTGGCGGGTTTACCTAATGGGATTTGTGACTTTACTGATGGCTCCGCTCGGATGGCTTTTATGCGGCATGCCGCCCGTTTTGGAATTCCTTCAACTCGATGGACTCAGCAACATCTGGACGCTGATCGGGATTGAATTCGGGGTTTGTTTCGGAATCCTGATGTTAATCTTCACCAATACCGAAAGTGCCCGAAAGAGTTTCTCTGTTCAACATCAATTGATCAAATCACTCCGGTTAAACTTTTTCGATATCCTGTTCCTCTCACTCTGTGCGGGTTTCGGAGAAGAAATTTTATTCCGGATCGCAGTACAACAGTGGCTTCCGCCTGTGTTAGCATCCATAGCCTTTGTAGCCATTCACGGGTATATTTTACCCAATGATCTTGAAACAACCAAATACGGATTATTGGTTTGCTTCTTTATCACCATTCTAAGCTACGCTATTTCGGGCGAACAGGGATTGTGGTTCTGCATTGCCGCTCATGCCAGCTACGACTTTGTATTGTTCTATTTCTGGGGAAGAAACTAGGGCTCAATGTAAATCACCAGGCGGTTTGTTTGCTGACTCAGGAAACAGATCGGGAAAACCACGGAGGGATCTGCTTTGATTTTCTCCAACATTCGCAAAGAACAAGCCGATTCGGGAACTTGCAGCATTGCTCCGGAATATTGCAGGTTCAATTCCCTCAATCCACTCATGTATTGCATTGAATCCGGCAGTTTTTGCAAATTGTTATAACTCAGATCCAGAAATTGCATTCCGGAAAGAAAACCCAAATCTTCCGGCAGCTTCCGGATCGCATTCCTGTTCAAATCCAATTGTTCCAGATTCCGCAAGCTTCCTAATGAATCTGAAACGTATACCAACTTGTTGTTGGAAACAAACAAACGCTGCAGGTTCTTCAATCGGCAAATGCAATCGGGAATGGAATCAATATCGTTGTAAGCCAGACTCAATACTTTCAGGTTCTTCAGCTCACAAACCGACTTCGGAAAAGAAGTCATTTTGTTGCGTCCCAGGTACAAGACTTCCAGGTTCTGAAGTTTGGATATTTCCGCATCAATTTCCCTGATCTTGTTTCCGAAAAAAGACATTTTCGTGATTGTGGTATCCAGAAACAGGTCGAAAGGAATATCCTCCAATTTTTTGTAATTCATTGTTACCTCTCTTCCATCTGTTCTTGTGGCAGTAATTACCGAACAAGAGGTAAAAAACGCCATTGCAATCAGTCCAAAAAGGGATTTCCATTTCATCTCGATCCGAAAGTACAATAAAATTGATTAAACCAATTGGCATAATTTGTGTCTTACCTTCAGTAACCATAAAAAAAATGATCATATGAAGACATTCATTTTAGCAATCGCTGTTTTAGTAGGAGGAACTTCTATGGCACAGCAACAAGAAAAAAGAGAACCTAAAACTGCAGAACAACGTGCAGCAGGTATGACGGAGAAAATGACTGCCAAACTCAGTTTGGATGACGCTCAAAAAGCAAAGATCCAGGATATCAATCTGGGAATTGCAAAAAAGAACGACGCAATTCGTCAGAATGCCTCATTGACCAGGGAACAGAAATTTGCCCAGATGAAAGAAAATCAGGATGCGAGAAAGGCTCAGTACAAAGAAGTACTTAGCGCTGATCAATACGCTAAATACGAAGCCTGGGAAAAAGAAAAGCAGGAAAAAATGCAGGCAAAACGAGCTGAAAGACAAGAATCACCGAAGGGTGGTAAAGGAGAAAAAGGTTCTAAAGGAACGAAACAAACTCCTCCGACACAAGAAACGGAAGAATTATAAAAAAGTGGGGCGCATCGTAATTCGCCCCACTTTTTTTATTTCAATCTATCTGCAAAAATCTTTTTAAACTTCTCGTATTTAGGTCGTACTACCGCCTGGCAATATGCATTCCCTGGATTCAATTCCAAATAATTCTGGTGGTAATCTTCCGCCGGAAAATAATTCGAAACCGGTGAAATTTCCGTTACAATCGGATTTTCCCAAACATGCTCTTCCGTCAATTTCGACTTGTACGCAATGGCTTTTTCTTTTTGCTCCGGATCGTGGTAAAAAACAACCGAGCGGTATTGTGTCCCGATATCGTTTCCCTGTCTGTTCAACTGCGTCGGATCATGTACAAACCAAAAGACCTCCAGCAATTCATCAAAGGAAACCAGAGCCTCATCGTAAACAACCCGTGCCACTTCCGCATGACCCGTTGTGCCTTCACACACTTGTTTGTACGTCGGATGATCAACATGCCCACCGGCATAACCGGAAGTTACGGAGATCACTCCTTTCAAATCTTTGTAACACGCTTCAATGCACCAAAAACATCCGGCACCCAATGTGGCTTCTTTGATCATTTCTTTCTTTTTATCAAAAATACGTGAAGTTTTAAAATCCGGATTGCCTCTTCAACAAAAGAGTTTGATTAATTTTGCCGCATCTTGAAAACATACGGTCCCAATTTCTGGAAGTTAAGTTTCGCCATGCTTCTTTTTACAACGAGTTACAACTGTGTAATTCCCGAAATGAATGCATTTCTAACCGACCTGGGATCTCCGCACCTGAAAGGATTGATCATCGGTTTGTTTACGATCTCCGCCGGGTTTTCGCGCCCTTTTTCAGGTAAATTATCCGATTTGATCGGCCGAAAGAAAGTA
>NZ_JASLCN010000065.1 GCF_030151805.1 Fluviicola sp. | reverse complement strand
TGGAGAAAGTACTGGGCTTGTTGTAACCGGGACTTCGACTTCACTCAACCCGTGTTTAATCCGGATGATTTAACGTTTATCCCTTAGTATTTGTGTTCACTGCGGTTATCCACAAATGTTACTATTTCTAAACGAGATTTAGCGATTCTATAAATCAAAGACGTTTGTTTGGATAAAACACATTTTCTAAGTCCGGTTATTTTAGAATCCGGGCATAGTTTCTTATTGTTTCCAATTGCGATGATTAATCTTTCGATTTCATGTTGCAAATCCAGAACGGGACTTATTCCCCACTCTTCAAATATGTACTCTAAAAGTCCAGACGATCCAAAGCTTCTGCTGACCAAACAATTTTAGTTTTAGCCATTTTTTAGTCGGGAAATCTTTTCCGAAATTCGTTTCATTCCAGCTTCCTGTGTTGTGATCCGGTTGTTTTCTAAATCGTCGAGACCACGTTCAATAGAAGCTTTCGCTTCTTCTGAAAGCGCATTGTACCAATCTTCTTCCTGATTTGCAGTTGCTTTTGAAAGCAAGGTATAAACAGCCTCCAAAACAGTATTGTCTGAAACTCCGTCGATTAACTGATGCAAGCTTAATTTTAAATCTACCGTACTCATAAACTCAAAGATATGAAAAATCAAGTTTGCTTACAAAACCAACACTTTAATCTGTTGATAAGAAGAGGGCTGAGCAGGGTCGAAGCCTGAATCAATAAAAACAAAAAACGGAAGATTACTCCTCCGTTTTTTCACTATTTTCTTCTGTTGAAGCCGAACTTGACCTGGCTACCTGTTTCTTTTCCTTTGGGAAGTATTTGCGTTGTCGGATGATAATCATCACAACTCCGATACTGATTGCAGCGTCAGCCACGTTCCAGATCGCAGGGAAGATCTGGTTGTCTCCGTTTTTGTCGTACCATGGAACCCACGACGGCCATTCCACATTGAATTGGAACATATCTACAACATTCCCTAAAAGGAATCCCGTATGTCTGGTTTCGTATTTACCGACTATTCCGCAATCCGACCAAACTCCTGATCCTTCGAGGTGATTGAATCCGATGCACGGATCGTAATCGAAAATGAAGTCGTAGAACATGGAATCGATCAGGTTTCCGGTTGCCCCGGCAAATACCAATCCGATTGCAAGCAAAAATTCGGTTTTTGCACCTCTGCGCCATTGTTTCACAAAATAGTAAGCAATTGCACAGCTGGCAATGATCCTGAAAATACTCAATCCTAATTTCGCCCAAATACTGGCTCCGAAAGTGGTACCGAAAGCCATTCCCTGATTTTCGATATAAAGCAGGCGAAACCAGGAACCGATTGCATTTACCGGTGGATCGTAATAATTGAACGTCGTTTTAACCCAAACTTTGGTGATCTGATCGATTAACAAGATGCAGAATACCGCTATTAAAACGATATAGAGTTGTTTCTTCAACTTATTTGTTTTGCATGTTTTTAGCTTCGATACTCAACGTAGCATGCGGAACCAGTTTCAAACGCTCCTTTTGGATCAATTTACCGGTTACACGACAAATTCCGTACGTTTTATTCTCAATACGCATCAATGCATTTTTCAGATTTTCGATGAACTTCTCCTGACGGGCAGCCAATTGTGCAACTTCTTCACGTGACAACGTTTCCGAACCATCCTCCATCATATTGAAAGTTCTCCCTGTGTCATCGGTTCCATGATTGTTATTTGACAAAGAAGCTTTTAACATATCATAATCATCGTATGCTTCTTTCAACTTATCGTTGATCAATTGACGGAATTCTTCCAATTCACTATCTGAGTATCTTGTTTTCTCCTGTGACATGGTAAAGTAACTTTTGAAATTCGCACAAAAATAATCGAATTTTCAGAGGAGTGACGAGAAAAGGACGAATGGTAACAATTACTTATTCACAGGAATAGCCTGTCAAGGGTTGTTTTTGTTAGTAAAACACTGGATTACAGTATTAAAAAGTCTGAAAATCGAAAGTGTTAAAGAGATTTAATATTCCTGTTTATGCTGATAATCAAATCCATTTAACATTTGCTTTTCATGGTGGCGAAAAGTTGCGATTGCTCCGAAAACAAGAGCTCTGACTCATCATAATGCTCTCTGACGATTCCGGATGTTCGCAATTTTGGCAATCAGGTAAATTTAGAAATTGCCAATTCGGCATTTTACGAATCCGTGCAATTTATTTCCTGAAACGGCAACGTGTTGTTATCCAATTCGATGTTTCTCAATCCAATTGGTCAGTTCAATAAATTCTTCTACTCCCAAACGTTCCGGTCTCAACTGCAGCATCGGGTTTTCCTCGTAAGTTTCGGGAAGTAATGCTTTGATCGAATTCCGGATAGTTTTACGCCGCTGATTGAAGGACATTTTGACTACCTGCTTGAATAATTTTTCATCACATGGAAGTTTTTCTCTGTCGTTTCGCGTGCAACGGATTACTCCGGATTTTACTTTCGGCGGTGGATCGAACACGTGCTCATCTACCGTAAAACAATATTCGATGTCGTAATATGCCTGAAGCAAAACGCTTAGAATTCCGTAGGTTTTCGACCCGGGTTTTTCGGCAACGCGCTGCGCCACTTCTTTCTGGAACATTCCCATGATTTCAGGAATCGAATCTTTGAAGTCGATGCATTTGAACAGGATCTGGGAAGAAATGTTGTAGGGGAAATTTCCAACTACGGCGAAGGGTTTTTGTTCCACAATTTTAGTCGGATCCATTTTCAAAAAATCTCCGAAAATAATGCGTTCGCCCAACTGCGGATAATGAATCTTCAAATAATCGATGGATTCTGTGTCCACATCCATTACGTATAGTTCCGTTTCGGGATCCTGCAACAGGTATTCCGTTAAAGCTCCCATTCCCGGACCAATTTCAATGGCAGTTTTCACCCCTTGATGATGTTGAAACTGCTCTGCAATTTTCTTACAGATATTCTTGTCTTTCAGGAAATGCTGCCCTAAATGCTTTTTGGCTCTAACGCTCATGAGTAAAATGTTGGATCACGTTCAAGGTACTTCTGAATGCCGCAAAATGACCTTCATACCTGCTTTTATGTTCAACCTGCAACAGTGCAGCGTGATTTTTCTGATAATCTTCCAAATGCTCCTGACTGTATGCGACATACGTCATAGCATATGTACACGCTCCGTCTTCTTCATTATTCATTTTGGACATACGGCTTTCCAAAAAACATCCGGTTTTCATTACTTCCGGAATATGTACTTCACGCATCCACTTCACCCAATCCTGTTCAATAGCCGGATTGATGCTCACAGTGACGTTATAAATTATGTGTTCCATTACTGCAAAGGTACTTAAAATTAGAATGAGGAGTTTACTGGGTTGCTTTCCGGCAATTCCACACATTTTTATAAATTTATAAAATTATGTGGAAAGACTGATTCAAGAGGGCTTGAAGGTGTTTTACCATACAAAAAAGGCCTCCCCTTTCGGGAAAGCCTTTCTTATTTCTGTTAATTCTTTATTAGTTTTTCACCCAACGAACCAATGCCGTTCCTGAAGGAGAAGTCAAACGGATAAAGTAAGTTCCTGAAACCAATGTTTCAGTGTTGAACTCTAATTCATCTGCAGACTTTTGAGTGGAAGTCAATGTGATTTCTTTCCCATCTACTCCTACGAATGTTACATTGAATCCGTTCCATCCTGAAGCCAGGTTCAATACTACTGAGCTCGTTCCCGGATTCGGATATACATTCAGGTTCGCCAAAATAGACTCTTCGATTCCTAACACACCGTCAACTCCGTCACAATTCTCATCAATGGTGTTTCCGGTTTGATCAGCTGCACCCGGATGGATTGCTGCATTTGTATCGTTACAATCGTCATCGTTTGTTACGTAACCAGCAGGCTGTGAACAATGTGTTTGAGAAACCGCAGGATTTCCGTAACCGTCACCATCTGCATCTGCATAATATGTTGCGGTAGCAAGTCCTTCATCGATGTTTCCGTCACAGTTATTATCCACTCCGTCACACACTTCTGTTGCATCCGGATTTATTTGGTCGTCGTTGTCGTCGCAATCCTCATTGTTTGTAACAGAACCTGCAATCGGAGTACAAGAATTCACTGCTGTTGCATCCGCATCACCGAATCCGTCACCGTCAGCATCTACATAGTAAAGTACAATTGATCCGATCTGAGCATCCGTATCGTCACAGTCATTGTCATTTGACACGTGGTTTGCAGGGCGTGTACAAGAAACCTGGGAAGATCCTGCATCACCAAATCCGTCACCATCTGTATCTGCATACCAAACAGCACCCGGGAATTCTTCTGCGTCCGTATCATCACAATCTGTGTTGTCAAGAACATATCCGTTCGGAGCAATACAATCAGTTTGAGAAGCCGCAGGGTTTCCGTAACCGTCACCATCTGTATCTGCGTAGTATGTCTGAGTTGGCAAAGCAGTGATGTTACCAACTAAACTTACGTCATCGTTTCTGTATGCACCTGTAACATTTGCAGCACCTGTGATAAAGATGCGGAATTCAACCGGTGTTGAAACGGCATCAAAAGCACTTGAAAGCGCAATGGTTTCATTCACATTTACTGCTGTTGCCGTAAATGTCATGGTATAGATATCAGCAGCAAAATTGTCAAGGCTTGAACGAACATGAACCGTTGCCAATCCTGTTGTGTTACTTACGCGATGAGTCAATTTCAACTGATTCAGATCCATTGCGTGGCAGTTTGCCGGGGTAATCGTAAATCCGTAGTATTCAGAAGTATCAACTGTTGTACCTGTATTCCAATCCACTGTATTTAGGTAATCATTACCAGTCGTACACGTTGTATTGTTGTATTTATAATCACTAAAGGTTGCATTTGCAGGTTGAGCACTTGTAAGACCCAATACCGGTGTTGCACAACTATTCCCTGTAAACTGGTACATTCCAAGAGTTGTACCCAGTGTGTTCAAATCCGAACCGTTACAATCTTCATCAATTCCGTTGTTTGGAATTTCAGTTGCTCCCGGGTGAATTGCAGGGTTGTTGTCGTTACAATCGGTATTGTTTGTTACAGATCCTCCGATTACTGTACAAGAAGGAACTCCCGTAGCAGTTGCAGATCCATATCCGTCGCCATCAGAGTCTACGTAATATAAAACGGCAACACCAATTGCCGGGTTTGTATCATCACAATCCGTGTTATTTGTAACATGGTTAGCAGGCGCTGTACACTGAACAACCGCAGTTGCCGGATCTCCGAATCCATCTCCATCCGTATCCGCATAATAAGTTGTTCCGGTTGTGATCGCCGGATTGGTATCGTCACAATCATCATCATTCGTCACGTAATCTGTGATCGGATTACATCCCGGTTGAGAAACGTTCGGGTTTCCGAATCCATCGTGATCCAAATCCTGGTAATAAGTGATCGACCCGGTAATTGTTAAGTTAATCGTAAGAATACTGTCACATCCTGCCGTATTCGGAATAGTATCATGATAAACTCCTGAAGTCGTGTATGATTCATGACCTGAAGGAACCTGGTAAGTTCCACACCACGAAACATTCAGAGTATTTGTTGTGTTGTGTTTAATTGTCAGGTTGATCGTTAAAATACTGTCACATCCTGCCGCATTCGGAATGGTATCGTGGTAAACTCCTGAAGTGTTGTATGTTTCATGCGTTGAAGGGACCGTGTATGTTTCACATTCTGAAACGTTGATTGTGTTCGTCGTGTTACATGTAACCGCAGTAGCCCAGGAAACAGTTACATCATCAATCGATAAACCATGGTCATTCCCTGTTTGATCCGGATCATCCCATTTAATCATCAGATATTCGCCGGCTGCTAAAACCAATCCGGGAATTTGAATATTTGATAGTGCAACTTTATTAGCCGGAAGGTTTCCATCCAAAGCAGCCCCAGCCGTAGGAGCAACAAAAATCGGACTAGTCCCCGTTAATGCAGTAACCTGGGTCCAGGTTGTGTTTACATTCGGATTTAAAGATGTAATTG
>NZ_JASLCN010000056.1 GCF_030151805.1 Fluviicola sp. | reverse complement strand
TACTTTTTCTTAGAAGATTTATGAGAAATCTCAAATTTTCCGATTTTCAGGAAAAAGCCACCCTTCTCCGTTTCAGTGGCTTTTCCTGTTTTGAAATCTACGGGGGTGTTTGTTTTTTCGGAGATAGTATTTGTAATGATCGGAATCGGATTTTTCATGTTCGAACTTCCGGCATTGGAAGCAAGATCTTTGCTTGGCGCTTTGTTCACATCATCATTCAGAGTTGGTGCAACGGGTTGTTTGTTGTCCTTCACTTCCGGCAAAATGGTCGGGTGATGCGGCTGAACTTTGTTGTTATCCGCCAATTGATTTTTCGGAGCTTCTGATTCCGGGATGATTTGCTTGTTCTGTTCTTTCGGAGAATCTTTCTGCGGCTGAATAGCCGGAGTATTCTTCTGAGCCATTGCCGGAACTTCTTCTGTGATGCGGTAATGCTCTTTTATTGCTTCAGGAGTAACAGTTTTTTCTGTTGCGGATTGATTTTTCGGAGCTTTTTTGTGTTCGTTATCTGCAACAGTAGTATGAGTATGGGCAGGATTTTCACTTCCTGTAGTACCATTACCACCCAATTGGAAGAACAAAATCAATATAGCAGCAGCACTGGTTACGGCAGCCATCAATCTCCAGGAAACAAAAGCAATTTCTTTGTGCTTCAGTTCTTCTTTTCCGTCATAAGGAACAGCGTGTGCTTCCAGGCGTGTTGCTTCGTAATCCTGAATTGTTTTTTGTGCTTCAGGATGTTTCGATAAATAAGTATTTAATTGCGTGTTTTCATTGCCGGACAATGCATTTTCAATCCTCCCGATCGCGAAATAGTCCAGGCTTTCTGCAGAAACAATACGATCTTCTTCCTTTTTCAGCAATTCTTTTTCCAGTGGAGAAAGCAATTCCGGAGCATCGTCAAGAATAATCAGCTCTTCATCTTCCAAACGCAATTCCGGATGGGTGTCTAAAAACTCTTCAAGCGCCATACGCTCGGAGTCGGAAAGATTTCCCTCCAGGTAATCCAAATAGTAGGATTCGTAATTGTCGATATGAATGAGTTTTTTCATGCTACTAATTCTGTTGATTTCAGATAATTCTTCAAGGTTTGTCGCGCTCTGAAAATATATACTTTCACCTGCGATTCGTTCAATGAAGTAATGTCTGCTATTTCATTGTAATTGTATCCTTCATAATCTCTCAGCAAAATCACCGTTTTTTGAATTTCCGGCAACCTGTTTACTGCTTCCTGTAAGGTTTTTTGAACATCAAACAGATGGCTCAATTGCTCATCTTGCTTGACATCCTGTCCGTCATAACTGCTCGTTCTCTTTTCTTTTTTTAATGTATCTACCAACTGGTGGTAAGCCGTCGTAAACAAATAGGATTTTGCTTTCGACGCGTCAATGCTCTCATGTTTTTCCCAAACTTTTGAGAATGTGTCCTGGATAATGTCTTCGGAAAGCATTCTGTTTTGGGTGTGTTTCACTACAAACCGAAATAAATTATCAGCATACAATTCAACCGCCTCGTTGTATTCTTTTCTAGTCATGTAGTCGTTTAACAGTCGTAAGACCATTTCATGCCAATAAAGTTACAGCACTTTTGAACGATTTTTAAAATTATTTTTGAACAGCTTGTTTTTTAGATGGTTATAGCTATATTTTTGCTTGAAATTTAATGCCAACTGATATGAAACTAATTGTTGTTTTGTTCTTGACTGCGTGCAGTTTTTCCTTTTCAAGAGCCCAGTGTGATGCCGATGTGCGGGAAGCTTTCGGTGGAGTTTCGTCGATTACGGTTTACAACACATACATCACAATTGGTGCCATTGCAGATGCTTATGTGAATGATGTTTACAATTCAGACCGGGTAAAAGAATTGATGGGTGAACAGGTGAGTATGCTCCAGGCGGTGATTGATATGCTGGCAAAATGCCGTCAGGTAAAAAGCAACGGACTTTCGGCAGATGATGTACTGTATGTTCAGGAGTTGATAGATTGCATGACCTCTCTGAAAAAAGAAGCACAAGGATTAAGTGATTATTCGGCTACAAAAAGTGAAGAAGCTCAGGACAGATACAATGTCAACCGCGATAAAGCCTGGAGTCAGATATCAGCCTTATTAGGGCTTGAGAAGTAATTACAATTTTGTAATCCTTTTCCGGGAAGTACCATTCCATGTGCTTACTTCAAAAATATAGTTCCCGGAAGGAAAGCCGGAAATATCCATTGTTCCTTTAAAAATTCCTTTTTCAGATGAGATGAGTTGCCCCATTGAATTGCAGATAGTAATTTGAACGATTTCCTGATCAGAAGTGATCGACACAAAACTAGTCGCAGGATTCGGATAAATCGAAAGACTGTTCTCACTGTTTTCAGAAAGAGATAAAATCGTGCTTTTGTGGTAAGCGATAGTTCCGCCGACAGCCGACCAGATAAATTCAGGTGCAGGGTTGAAATCGAGGTTTCCGATAGCTACTTCATTGACCATTTGGCTGTTGTTTTCATACAAGAATTGTTCTCCGCCAAAGGTTTCGTTTCCCTGGTTGTAAAGTACACGAACCTTGTTGGAATAAGCCATGTAAAGATCCTGAAAACCGTCCGCATCCGCATCAATTGATTGCATGGAACGGATCGCAGCGGAATTGAATAGCGTTCCTTCCAATTGAAAGGTTTCATCTCCGTTGTTGGTATAAAGCTTCACGTCTCCGGTAGAATGCTGAATGATCAGGTCTTTAAATGAATCATTATTGATATCGACTACATGAACCAGGGTAGAAATAAACACTTCGGAAGTAAAAGTCTGCGGAGTAAAATGCCCGGTTCCGTCGTTGTAGTAGATTACACCGCCAATGGTTTCTGCAGTGATGAGATCGGTGTGATCATCATTGTTCATGTCTGCCGCTTCGAGATATATACATTCCAATACATTCGGTGAAGTTTGAGTAGTCAGAATGGCTTCTTTCGTGAAAAGCGCTGATCCGTTGTTTCGGTAAAAATCAATGGAATGTTGCCCGATTACCGCCATGTCCTGGCTTCCGTTGTGATCAAAATCTTGCATGACAATCTCATTCAGGAAGAAAATTCCCGAATCCACTTCCTGTTTGATGAAATTCCCGTTTCCGTTGTTGAGATAAATAAATACTTGTCCGTTTGTTTGAGCTACGCTCGCAAGGTCAACCAGTTGATCTCCGTTCAGATCGCCCGAAACGATAGAAACGGGGTAGGAAGCATCGGGATCAATGGTAGTTTTTGCTGAAAAAAATCCGTTTCCGTCGCTGGAATAATAAGCGATCTGGTTCACATTGAATGCCTGTGCAATAATGACTTCATTGAGATTGTCATTGTTTAAATCAGCAGTAATAATCCGTTTGATTCCCATAGATGCAGCTGAATTGTCGATCATCTGAGCAGGCCCGAATTGTGAAAATCCGGTCAGTGAAAAAAGGAGGAATAAGAGAAGTAAGCAGTTTTTCATAGTTCGAATAGTGTCTGATGAACGAGTTTGTTTCATAGATGCAATTTGTTCAATTAGTTGGAAAAAATTTACTTTTGAGAAGTAAAGTACGTTTAACCGATAAAATCACCGTATGCAATTCAATTTGAAAAAAGCGCTTTCAATCGTCGCAATTCAATGTATCTGTGGATTCATCTCAATCCAGGCTTTCGGGCAGGAAAATGAACCTGCTAAAACTTCAAAAACACCGCATTATGATGTTATTGAGGATGTGGCGGAATTTCCCGGGGGATCTTTCGCTTTTCGAAAGTATCTTATTGAGAACATGAGGTATCCTCAGGATGCTTTAGATAGAGGAATTACCGGAAAGTGTTATGTTAGTTTTGTTGTGGACACAAATGGGATTTGTACTAACTTTAAAATAATAAAAGGTATTCCTGATTGTCCGAGCTGTGATCAGGAAGCTTTTCGTTTAGTAAGGCAGATGCCAAAATGGAAACCTGGTTTGCGTAATGGTAAACCAATTGAAACATTGTATAGAGTCCCAATTGTTTTTAAAGCTTACTAGTACTTTTTAGCGATCAACAGGATGTATTTCAACTTCATTAAATTCGGTTTAATTTTTACCTTGATCATGTTTTATTTTCAATCCCTTTCTTAGGTTTCACTTAAACCTAAGCAATAGGCTAAAGAATTGGGACTGTGTGTAGAAATGATTTATGACCCGGCTGATGTGGGTGTTCCTGCGGAATATCCTGGATGAAAGTCTTCGTTGCTGCACTTCCGATTTCGTTTGAGTTGTAGATCTCTTTTACCCGAAGAATTTTATATGGAAGAAGAAAGGGACACGATGTATCGCGTCCCTTTCTGTTATTTTATTTCTTGTTGAATTTTAAAACTCAAACGTTTCCATAAACTTGGTAGTGAAATTTCCTTCGTTGAATTGAGGATCTTCCATTAGTTTTTGGTGGAATGGAATGGTAGTTTTGATTCCTTCGATGATGTATTCATCCAAAGCACGTTTCATTTTCAGAATGGCTTCCTCACGTGTTTGAGCAACTACAATCAATTTTCCGATCATGGAGTCATAATTCGGTGGAATCGTGTAACCGGCGTAAGCATGTGTATCAATTCTTACACCATGTCCTCCCGGTGAATGGTAGCTGGTGATTTTCCCCGGAGACGGACGGAAATCAGCATATGGATCTTCTGCGTTGATACGACATTGGATTGCGTGCATTTGTGGATAGTAATTTTTACCTGAAATTTTCTCTCCGGCAGCAATTTTGATTTGTTCTTTGATCAAATCGTAATTGATTACTTCTTCCGTAATGGTATGCTCCACCTGGATACGTGTATTCATTTCCATGAAGTAGAAATCGCGGTTCTTGTCAACCAAAAATTCTACTGTTCCAACACCCTCGTAATTTACAGCCTTCGCAGCTTTAATAGCAGCCTGACCCATTCTCTCACGTAATTCGTCCGTCATGAATGGAGATGGAGTTTCTTCCACTAATTTTTGGTGACGACGTTGGATGGAACAATCACGCTCAGATAAGTGACATACGTTTCCGTATTGGTCACCAGCAACCTGAATTTCGATGTGACGTGGCTCTTCAATGAATTTCTCCATATAGATTCCGTCATTTCCGAATGCCGCAGCTGCTTCCTGACGAGCTGAATCCCAAGCTGGTTCCAATTCTTCTTCATTCCAAACGATACGCATTCCTTTTCCACCACCACCTGCGGTAGCTTTCAGGATGACAGGATATTTGATTTCAACTGCAGTTTTACGTGCGTCATCCAAATCTGCCAACAATCCTTTGGATCCCGGAATACATGGAACACCTGCTGCAATCATGGTTGCTTTTGCAGTTGCTTTATCACCCATTCCTGCAATTTGCTCCGGCAAAGCTCCGATAAACTTGATGCCGTGTTCCTGACAAACACGCGAGAATTTTTCATTCTCAGACAAGAATCCGTATCCCGGGTGAATTGCGTCGGCGTTCGTGATTTCTGCTGCTGCAATAATATTTGCGATTGACAAATAAGATTTATTACTGGCAGGAGGTCCGATACAAACTGCTTCATCAGCAAAACGCACCGGTAAACTTTCTTTATCCGCAGTAGAATATACTGCTACCGTTTTGATTCCCATTTCTTTACATGTACGAATGACACGCAAAGCAATTTCGCCACGGTTGGCAATGAGTATTTTTTTGAACATAAAATCGTGTTTAATGAGTAACTGGTTGTTCTATTTTAGAAACAACTGTCAATTAAGCAGGATCTACCAGGAATAATGGTTGATCGTATTCAACTGGTGTAGCGTCGTCAACCAACACTTTCACGATTTTCCCTGAAAATTCTGCTTCGATTTCATTGAACAATTTCATTGCTTCGATGATACAAACAGTTTCCCCTTTGTTGATCGACTGACCAACGCTTACGAAAGGATCTTTATCCGGACCTGAAGAACGGTAGAAAGTACCGATCATCGGAGATTTTACAGTAATAAGTTTCGAATCCTCAGCTGGAGCAGATTCAGTTACTGCAGGAGCTGCAACTTGTGCAGGAGCCGCCGCCGCTTGAGCAGGAGCTGCTACCATTTGCGGAACAACCGGAGCTGCTGCTTGAACGATGATTGGAGAATCAGATTTTTTACTCTCGGATTTAATCGTGATTTTAAAGTCTTTTTGCTCAATTTCTACTTCCGTAACACCTGATTTTGCTACAAACTTAATTAAGTCTTGGATTTCGTTCAGATTCATATCAGTATAATTTATAAAGTTGTTTTTTCGATTATTATTTAAGAGTTATAAGCCCATTTCAAATAGATAGCTCCCCAGGTAAACCCGCCTCCGAAGGCAGATAAAATCAGGTTGTCACCTTTTTTCAATTGTTTTTCCCAATCCCACAAACAAAGCGGTAATGTACCGGCAGTTGTGTTTCCGTAACGTTGAATGTTGATCATTACTTTTTCTTTCGGAACACCCATTCGGTCTGCTGTTGCATCAATGATCCGAAGATTTGCCTGATGAGGTACCAACCAATCCACATCATTCGGAGTCAGATTGTTTCGTTCCATAATTTCAGCAGAAACTTCAGCCATATTCGTTACGGCAAATTTAAATACTTGCTTTCCTTCTTGTTTTACAAAGTGCAGGCGCTGATCAACCGTTTCATGAGTAGGAGGATTTACAGAACCTCCTGCAGGTTGATACAAATATTGTCTTCCGGCACCATCGGAGCGCAGAATAGCATCCTGAATTCCTAAGCCTTCCGTATTTGGTTCCAATAAAACAGCACCACCACCGTCGCCGAAAATAACGCAAGTTGTGCGATCCTCGTAATCCAGGATAGCACTCATTTTGTCGACACCGATCACGATTACTTTTTTGTGCTTTCCGGATTCGATGAATCCCGCACCTGTTTGTAATCCGTAAATGAATCCGGAGCATGCTGCGATCAAATCGTAACCCCATGCATTTTTAAGCCCCAGCTTGTCGCAAACAACATTGGCTGTTGAAGGGAAAGGATAATCAGGAGTGACTGTAGCCAAAATAACCAACTCGACATCCAAAGGATCGGTGTTGGTTTTCTCCAAAAGTCCCTTCACTGCAGCAGCAGCGATATCTGAACAAGCGCCTTCACGAAGGATGCGTCGCTCTTTAATTCCGGTTCTTGATGTGATCCATTCGTCGGAAGTATCAACAATTTTAGCTAAGTCGTCATTTGTTACCACTTCCTCCGGAAGATAGCCACAAATGCCTGTTATCGCTGCAGTGATTTTACTCATTTTATTGATTAAAAGCTTCGTTAATGTTTTGTGTAAGATCTGATTTGGCTACCTCGTAGGAGTGTAGTAGCATACTTTTTACAGCTTTATCGTTCGATATTCCATGACCGATAATTACATTACCCTTCACCCCCAAAATAGGAGTTCCACCATAATTTTCGTAATTAAAACGATCGAAATATTCGTCACGAATGCCTCTTTTACGCATCAGTGTATAGATTCCTTCGGCTTGCTTTAAAGCAATATTTCCGGTAAATCCGTCACACACGACCACGTCGGCCATACCTGTAAATAAATCACGACCTTCAATGTTTCCAATGAAATTAATTTCATCCGATTCCGCCATTAATTTATGAGCAGCAATCGTCAATAAATTTCCTTTGGTTTCTTCTTCTCCGATATTCAACAAGCCGATTCTTGGTTTATCAACACCATAAACACTTTTAGCGTAAAGGCTTCCAAGGACTGCAAACTGATAGAGAACATCAGGTTTGCAATCAGCATTGGCACCAACGTCCAAAAGAATGGAGTTTTTGCCGTCAACTGTTGGTAATACGGAGGTAATACACGGACGAATAATTCCTGCTATGGTGTTGATCTTATAGATCGCACCAACAAGCATTGCACCGGTATTCCCGGTACTTGCGAAAATATCGATATCCTTCCTGGCAAGCAAGTCAAAACCAACCGCGATACTGCTATGCGGTTTGTTCGGAATTGCACGCGTGGGATGGTCGTGCATCGTGATGACATCCGGAGCATGAACAATGTCATAAGCATCCGCAGTTTCATTCAACGCGTTAAGGCCACTCAAGATTTGATCTTGGTCGCCAATCAACACGAGACGCACATCCTGAGGAAGTTCTTTTCTAGCAAGTACAGCACCGGCTATGTTAGCGTCAGGTGCAAAATCACCGCCCAAAATATCAATTCCTATCTTCATCAGGAGGAATGTTTAGTAAAAGCGAATTAAATCGCTACTTCTTTCTCAGCTACTACTCTTCCTTTGTAGTACAATTTGCCTTCATGCCAGTGTGCATGGTGGAACAAATGTGGTTGCCCGGTTGTAGGACAAGTTGCAATATTCTTCGCAATTGCTTTAACGTGAGTTCTTCTCTTATCACGGCGTGTTGTCGAGATTCTGCGTTTTGGATGTGCCATTTTTACTTATTTATTTCAATCGTTAATTCAAATTTTTTAATGCAGACCATCTTGGATCTATGGGTTTGTCGTTGTCGTCGTCCGGATCTGAATCGTCATCATCACCTCCTTCTTCGTCATCTTCCCAGTCTCCGTCACTGTCCTCATCGTCTTCCCAATCTTCCTCATCGTCCCATTCGTCGTTATCGGGTTCGTTTGCATTCACAATGTACTTGTTATACAAATCCATTACTTCTTCGTTGCATGCTCCTTCCGGATGAATTCTTCGGGCCGGTAATGAAATAACCAATAACTCATAAATCGGTGCTGAAACATCCAGTTCAAAAGTTTCAGGGTGAAGAATCACTAAATTCTCGTCTTCCGAAACTTCCGTTCCAAATTTATAAACAATGCGGTAGTCGCCATGAATCCGGACTTCCATCGGATCGTTACAACGATCACACGGAGTGTCTACAGTTCCTGAAAGCGAAAATTCCGCAATCATCATTGTTTCCTTCTTTTCAAATGCAAGTTCTACGTGAACATTTGCATCATCAATCAGCGTGTTTTCAACACCTTCAAAGAACGATTTGTGAATGTCGAACTCATAGCGATGTGTCCCTATTTTCAACCCGATAAATTGGATTACGAACTCATTCGAAGATTTCTTCACTACACAAAAATTGGAGGGCAAAGGTAGAAAAAATAAACGAATAGATGTTCATAAACCATTTAAATTCATCTAAATTTTATTTTTTCATGTTGTATTTTATTCCTATACTGATGTTTGACATCGTCGAAAATCAGCTTTTCTACTCAATTTCATGTTGTCTGTCTCCTTTTTTACGGTGGTGGGCAGACTCCTGAATTTGCAATGGATTTGCGCCGGCATCTTTTAAAAACTTACGTGTTTTGAAAATATCCATTGCCAGGTAAATCGCACTTCTCATGGATTGAGAATTCGCTTCGTTTTTCCCTGCAATGTCAAATGCGGTTCCGTGATCGGGTGAAGTTCTCACAATCGGAAGTCCGGCCGTATAATTCACTCCGTCTTCAAAAGCGAGTGCTTTAAATGCCGCCAATCCCTGGTCGTGATACATCGCTAAAACAGCGTCATACTGACCGCGCATCGGGCTGCCGAAAAACCCGTCGGCCGGGAAAGGACCGAATGCAAAAATATCTTCATTCTTGGCAAGATTAATTGCCGGAGTAATCGTTTCAGCCTCTTCATTGCCCATTTTTCCGTTTTCACTTGCGTGCGGATTTAAACCGAAAACGGCAATTTTCGGACGTTGAATTCCGAAGTCTTTTTTCAGGCTGCTGTCCAGTTCTTTAATCTTCGCAAGAATTTTCTCACGCGTTAATGCTCCTGAGACGTCTTTTAAGGGCAAATGAGTCGTTACCAGGGCCACGCGAAGCGATCCGCTCACCATCATCATCAAAGCTTCTTCCTTGCCTGCTAAATGAGCCAAATATTCGGTATGTCCCGGAAACTGGAATCCCGCTTTTCCGATTGCTTCTTTTGAGATCGGTGCTGTGACCAGGATGTCGATTTTTCCGGAGGCCAAATCTTCTGTTGCACGCTCCAGGGAAAGGAATGCATATTTTCCGCTGGTTTCCGTTCCTTTTCCTAAGTCAAACTGAACTTCTTCATTCCATACATTGACAATATTGATCTTGCGGTTAACCGCTTCGGTTGCCGATTTGCAGGTTTGATAATTGAATTCCGGCTCGTTGAGTGCTTTCTTGTGAAAGGAGATTGTTTTGGAAGATGCATAAATAATCGGTGTGCAATCCAATAATAAGCGATTATCCGCCAATGATTTGATCACTACTTCCGGTCCGATTCCGTTGATGTCTCCAATGGAAATTCCTACGCGAATGGGAATTGCGCGACCTTCTTCCTTGATTTTTTCTTTCTCTTTTTCCATCTTATGAAAGTCGTTTTAAGAAGTTGATCAATAAGCGGATTCCGGTACCTGTTCCTCCAAAACCTTTGTAATCCTGAGGTTTGTCTAAAAATGCCGGTCCGGCAATATCCATATGGATGTAAGGCGCTTTCACGAAATGCTCCAGGAATTTCCCGGCTGTAATCATTCCGGCATAACCGCTTCCGATGTTGTTCAGATCTGCAATTTTGGATTTCATTTCGTCATAATAGTCGTCCCAGAATGGAAACTCAACCACACGTTCGTGTGTTTCCATTCCTGCTTCGTTCAACTGATTGAAATATTTTTTGTCGGCATTTCCCATAATGATGGATGCCCTTGAACCAATTGCGCGCACAGCTGCTCCGGTTAAAGTTGCTGCGTCGATCACCAATTCCGGTTTGTATTTGTCGGCATATGCCAATGCATCCGCTAAGATCATGCGTCCTTCAGCGTCGGTATTCAAAACTTCTACGGTTGTTCCGTCATACATCGTGATGATGTCGCCCGGTGCGTATGCATTCAATCCCGGACGGTTATCCGTTGCGGGAATCAACCCGATCAGATGAACTGGCAATTCCATCATTGCAGCAGCGTAGATTGTTCCTGCCATACAAGCTGCTCCTGCCATATCAGATTTCATAGAATCCATTGAACCGGCAGTTGGTTTTAAACTCAAACCTCCGGTATCGTAAACAACTCCTTTTCCTACCAGGACGATTGGTTTTTTATTGCTTGGTTTTTTCGGTTTGTATTCAATAATGGTGAAAGTGGGCGGATCTACCGAACCTTTGTTTACAGCGAGTAAACCTCCCATTTTCAATGCTTCAATTTTGGATTTTTCCAATATGGTTACGGAAAATGAAGCTTCTTTTCCTTTTTCTTCAATGGATTCTGCCAATTGCGTGGCATTCAATCCGGAAACAGGTTCGTTTACCAGGTCACGCGCCCAGAATACAGCTTTCAACGTTGCGGAAAGTTCCGAAATGGCAGCTGCGGTGATTTTTGCTGAAAAATCAATGGTTTCCAGGGCAAATTTTTCTTTCGCAGCTTCTTTCCGGTATCTCAGGTACTGATAACAGGAAAGTGCAAAACCTTCTGCTGTCAGTAAGCTGTTTGACTTCCCACCGTCGATAAAAATGCTTTTTACTTCTTTGGGTAAAACTCCACGGAGCTTGTTTCCCATTACGCGTTGTTTTTCATCGCTTGCCTGGTCTTTGATAAACACAAAGTGTTTTCCTTTCAGGGGTAAATGAAGAAACTGAGCATCTTCGTTTTTGTGAAATAATTCCAATTCTTCGGAAACTACTTTCGGAAGTTTTGTTTGTGTTTCCATTTTTTTCCCAACAAGGACAACGAGGCCTTCTTGCTGGTCGAACACAGCGGATGTATTAAAATTCATATGGATCGAATTATGTGAGTCGTAAAGATAAGAAAAAGCGTCAGCTTTTGAAGACTGAATCACGACAAACGTCAGTGCGGAAGTGATGAAGGATAAGCGTCAGCTTTTGAAGACTGAAT
>NZ_JASLCN010000031.1 GCF_030151805.1 Fluviicola sp. | reverse complement strand
CAAAGAAAAAGTGGAGCAAAGAAGTTTCTAAGTTGTTTTACAAGGAACTGTCCAAATTGCAGCGGATTGTCTCCCAACTCATCCTGGATAGTACGGATTTGCTGATGCAGGAAATATTCTCTTTGCTGACGATCCATATCCAAACGCACTTTCGTCTGAATTTCATTGCGCATTTCCAGCAACTGAGACTCCAATGTCAGGTGTTCAACCACCAAACGTGCCCTCTTTCTGAAATCGAGTTCTTCCAGTAATTCCTGCTTCTTCTTCACATCCGCATTCATATTGGAAGAAATAAAGTTCACCATGAAGGTCGGCGACTCAATATTTCCGATCGCGAAAGCCGCTTCAGAAGGAATATTAGGACTGTCTTTAATAATCTGAAGCGCCAGCTCTTTGACATTTCTGAAAAGCAGTTCCATTTCCTGATCGTCTTTTTCCGGCAGAATTTCCGTCAGAAACTTCACTTTCGCACGCATGTACGGCTCGGTTTGGTAAGGTTCAGTTATTTCAAAGCGTCTTTTTCCCTGGATAATCACTGTTGAGGAACCATCCGGCATTTTCAGCAAGCGAACGATTTGCGCAACGGTTCCGATTTGGTGCAGGTCATTGAATTCCGGACTTTCTTCGTCCTGATCAATCTGAGCCACTACTCCGATGATCTTTTTTCCGCTGTTTGCATCCTGCAATAATTTCAACGATTTATCACGACCGATCGTAATGGGAATCATTACTCCGGGGAAAAGCACATTGTTTCGAAGTGGTAAAATGGGTAAGTCTTCGGGAAAAACTTCCTTATTCATATTGTCCTCGTCATCCTGAGACATTAAAGGCAAGAATTCCGCATCTTCTTCTCCGGAAGCAACTATAATTGTATTATCGAATGAATCTTTCATGTATGTGTATTTTAACGCCAAAATGTCATTGATCTTATCACAACAACTGATAAGCAGTCAAAAAAATCCCGACACTGTGGATTGTCAAGCCTTATGCCAAGATGAAATTCATGACGATTTGACAGCATGAAAATATGCAACCGGAATTGAAGTTCGATACAAATCTCCTTCCTTTTCTTTGATTTTAAAGTGTCTGCGTAAATCTCTTTCAATAATTAACGATTCGCCTCCGGATTGTTAATCAACTGATACGACTATGATTACCCTCAAATAACCGGTTCAAAATCCGGAATTCCGCTAAATAAAAGGGAAACCGGTTTCCTGACGGCAACTAATGCGACTTTTTATACCTACCTTGTGCACCTAACTAATTTGAATGAGCGAAATAGGTTCAGTGAAATGGAAGAAGAAAGACCTTGAACACTTCTTTCCAACACTTAAGAAACGCGTAGATGGATATTTTAGCGGAAACAAAATAAAAAAACAAGGAAACACTAAACTGTACATCAAAGCAATCGCTCTTTTGGCCATTTATATTACCCCTTTTATTCTCCTTCTCACCATCCCACTCCCGGTTTTTGCACAATTGCTGCTTTGGGCTTTGATGGGTTTTGCATTGGCGGGAATTGGCATGAGTGTGATGCATGATGCGAATCACGGAGCGTTTTCGAAGAACAAAACATTGAATTATTTTATGGGACATACGCTCAATTTACTGGGCGGTTCGGTTTGTAACTGGAAAATGCAGCACAATGTATTGCATCATACATACACCAACGTGGCAAATATGGACGAGGACATTGATGACAAACTATTGATGCGTTTTTGTCCGCATTCGGAGCGCAAATCCTACCATCGCTTTCAGTTTATTTATGTGGTTTTCTTTTATTCGATCCTGACTTTATACTGGGTAACACTGAAAGATTTTGTTCAGTTCATGCAATACCGTCGCCACCAGATTTTTTGTGAAGAGAAGAAAAGTCATGTGCGCAAGATCATCCAGATTGTTTCGATGAAAGTGATTTATTTCTTCACCGCGCTTTATTTGCCGATTGCCATTATCGGTTTGCCGGTCGGAGTAACTATCTTAGGCTTTTTATTGATGCACGCCATTGCAGGCTTCATCCTGGCACTTATTTTTCAGTTGGCACATACGGTAGAAGGAACCAGTCATCCGCTTCCGAACAGCGAAGGAATTATTGAAAACGACTGGGCCATTCACCAGCTTCAAACAACAGCTAATTTCTCCCGCAAGTCCAAATGGATTTCCTGGTATGTGGGTGGCTTAAATTTCCAGGTAGAACATCATTTATTCCCGTATGTCTCGCATATTCACTATCCTGAAATTGCGGAGATCGTAAAGGAAACGGCAGAAGAATTCGGTGTTCCTTATTTGGAGAACAGAACGTTGATGAGTGCTGTGAATTCACATTTTGCGTTTTTATACCAATTGGGAAAACCCGTTCCGGTAGCAATCCGTTCTTAAATTACAGTCAGCACATTCAATTTCCGGTATTTTTCAGATAGTGCGTTGTGAGGGTTCTTGCCCAATAACGTGGAACGGCATGCATTTCCTGCAAAAACGCAACTACCTCATTGGATTTTTTCTCACCGGCATTGAAATTCGTGAGTGTTTCCAGCCAAAAAGCAATCGGTTTGCCCGTTTTTTCAATGACCTGCTCGTCTGTTACGTCCCAATATTCTTTTTTCATCTGACCGAAAATTAATTTCGTGAAAGGTAACGCTATTCAATCTTTTTCAGTCTTCTGAAACAGAATCAACAATTTCCCGGGTCTTGTTTTAACCAAATTTTAACAAGTGGCATACAATTTGTTTCTTCCCGGAATGAAACTGCAACCATGAAACCTGTTTTCTATATTCTTTCTTTAGCCATGTTCCTTGCTTCCTGCAAAAAGGGAAAAACACTTCCTCATGTTGTAGCTGTTCAACTGATCACAACGACTGAAGCTTCCGTTTATCTGGAAAAATTCTTTCCTCCTTTTGATCCTTCCAATCCCAATGAAACGCTTATCTACCCGAGTTATGCGCATGAGTATTCTACTTCCGAAATTGCTACAAAATTCAACCAGGAACTAGTCTCTTCTTTGAATAAAAACAACCTCACTCTCCAAACCGATACGGCCATCTATGTTTTGAAAATCACAAACATCCGTATGAGTGAATCCGTTCGGAGGGAAAGTTACATTGACAGCTGTTCGTTCAATCACTCAGTCAATTTTGTGTCTGTTTCCAGCCTGCATTTCCAGGCAAATGCTGCCCTATACAAAAACGGCGTTTTAATGGGCACATGGAAAGAAGAAGGAAACTCCGGGGAAACTGTCAGATCCAAAACAGACAGCTGTAATAAGCCAAAAATCAGGCGGGTTCTTCGCGGTCCTTCGTCATTGATAAACCAGGTTGCTAAAGAAGTGAGAGTCCGGGTTTCGAAAAAAATGTATGAACTGGAAGTTTGAACGGTGGTTTCCCGAAGATCCACAATTGTGGGAAATACGGTTGATTAAGACGTTCCGGATGCTTAGGTTTGTAGCATATTTAAAGCTTAAGCCATGAGAACACTTATCATTATTTTAGCAGCCCTCTTCCTCCCATCTTCTCAGGCTTTTTCACAGCAAAAAAGAAATCACGATGGCAAAATGGTATTGGCTCATGTGAATACGTTCCGGGAGCATACAGACAGTACCAGCAACAAACGAACGGCTCCGGCAAGCATTTCCGGTTTGGAACTCCCCAAAACCGTATCGGGTGATCAGATTATCAAACACATGGCATATTCTCTTCTATACAATGAAGCTCATGAACAGGCAAGCTGGATTGCTTATGAACTCACGGAAGAAAGAACCAACAATGTGTACGAAAGAACCGATAAATTTCTTGTAGACCCAATGGTTACAAGTGGTTCGGCAACCGATAAAGATTACGAAAAATCGGGGTATGACCGCGGGCATTTGGCACCGGCAGCTGATATGGGCTGGTCGGAAGTAACAGTGGCAGAAAGTTTTTACTACAGCAATATGAGTCCGCAGGAACCAAGTTTTAATCGCGGAATCTGGAAAAAAGCAGAAGAATTGGTTCGAAACTGGGCAATTGAAAACAAAGACATTTATATCGTAACGGGCCCTGTTTTGACAGAAGGTTTGAAAACGATCGGTCCGAATGAAGTTTCCGTACCTGCATATTACTACAAAGTGATTTTAGATTACTCGGAACCGGATGTTAAAGGAATTGGATTCATTATGCCGAATGCAGCATCTCAAAAAGAGTTGAAATCGTTTGCGGTTTCGATTGACAGTGTTGAAACTTTCACGGGAATCGACTTTTTCCCGTTACTTCCCGACAACGAAGAAAAAATCATTGAACGAACGGTGTGTATCGATTGCTGGTCCTGGGGGAAAACCGCAGAAACAAGCTCCGAACCAAAAGAAATAGTTTCAGTGCAATGTTCTGCAACAACACAATCAAACACCCGTTGCAAACGCATGACTAAAAGTCAGAACGGACTTTGCTCACAACACGGAGGAAATTAAATCCGATAACCTACAACAACAAAAAGCGCAAGACCATGTTTTGCGCTTTGTATTTAATCCCGTTATTTGATGTCAAACTGCCTTATTTCGCTCCATTTTATTCTATGAAGCAACTCAAACCAATCGAAACAAAAAAGCAATCAGTCAGTTATCATTACAAAAATGTATTTTTGTAAAAATCTGTTTCATGAAATCAATCAGACTACTCGCTTTTATCTGGATCACTTTTTACAGTTTCTTCTCCTTTTCTCAGAGTGCCATTTATGGCATCAACCAAAGAGGTGGAAATGGATCCGGGCACATCTTCAAATACTCCACTGCAGACCACACATTTAAAGTTGTTTACAATTTTCAAACTTTTTTAGGGCAAATAGGAACCAACAATGAATTCCTCGCTCATCCGAATGGAAAACTTTACTCTTTTGTTGTTCTGCCTTGTTCTATTGGAGTTTGTTCTTATAATCCGGCATCCAATAATTACCAAATAGTTGCTCAAACCGACTATTACGCCGATATGGTTTTTGGCAAACCGGTACTGGGAACCAACAAATTACTTTATAGTATTGGCGGATGGGCTTCGGAAAGCCGTCTTATTTTTTCATATAATGTTCAAACCAACAGGTTAGATACCGCAGCCTATTTCAAACCGAATCACGGAAATCCTATTTCAGGTTTAACCGCAGCTTCTGACGGAAAGTTTTACTTTAATACTTCTGCTGCAATTTGCTGTTTCGACCCCGGAAAACCTGCAGCTGATGCAATATCCGTATTGAAATATATCGGCGGACTTACCGGCGAATTGGCTGAATTTGAAAAAGGAATGTTATATGGTCACACCCCTTCCAATATTTTCTCTTTTGATTACACGCAAAATACCTTTGAGATAAAAGCACAACTTTCCGCTCCCGTACCGAATGGATTTATCAAATCCAGTTATGACGGAATGCTTTACGGTCTTTGTCAAGGACAAGGAGCTTCATCGGGACAACTCTATCGCTTTAATCCACAGACAAACCAGGTATCAGTTCTCTACACATTTGACAACAATTCTTCCTATCGTCCTAAAGGAAAACTCACTCAAATCGGAAATAAACTTTATGGGACTGCGAGCTATGGCACACAGGGTTCGGGAAATATTTTTTCCTACAATGTAAGCACTTCGGAATTCCAAAACCAATTTCAATTCACAGACCCTGTTGGCGGAAGTCAATATCCCATGGGAACACTTGCCCTTCACAAAAACGGCAATCTCTATGCACTGGCTGCTTCTGGCGCAGAATTTTCAGGATCCGTTGTGCAATTCAATCCGACAACTTCTGATCTTAGAGCAGTTATCCGATTTTATCCGCCACCAATTCCAACTAATTATCCTTCCGGTAAATCAATGGTACTAGCATCTAACGGATTACTTTACGGCATTTTTATTAATTATCCCAACTACTTGTTTTCATTCGATCCGGCCTCCAATACTTATCAAAACCGAAGCAAACTCCCGCTTGAAAAGGATTTTTACAACTTGACAGATGCTGGAAATAACACATTATACCTCAGCGCATTGGATAAAAACTCTTCAAGTTTTAACAACAGTTATATTCTGAAATACGATACGCAAACAGATTCAATTACAACCGTATACAATGCAACCGGGTTTCCGAAAATGACTTACATGATTGCCGGGAATGATTCCGAACTTTACGGATACTGCCAGGCAACAAACTATGATGATCTGGGACTTTGTAAATTTTCCCCCGGCACTCAGTCAATCACATTGATCAAGCAATTCTATGGAACAAGTCTTAATCCCAGTCAATTACAGAAAAGTGCTTCAGGAAAAATAATAGGTATTCCAATGAACAAATACGGAACAGGGGGAACAACCCTTTTTTCGTATGATCCGGCAACATCAACCTTTGAATATTTGCATCAATTTCCTGGCAATGAAACAACAAATTACCCGACTGATTTCTGCATCGGAAACGATCAAAAAGTTTACGGAATCAGAATGGATCCACAATTAAAGAGATACTTGTTTTCTTATGATTTGTTAGAAAATAGCTATCGTTCGAATATTGAACTGGATTTTGGATTGAGTAATTCTCCTTACAGTCAATTGGTCATGGGAATTGATAACTTGATCTACGGTACGGATTCAAAACTATACTCTCCAAAAATAAAAGGAAGTCTTTTCAGTATTGATCCGAACACTGAAGCCTTTGAAACAATTCATCATGCAGGTCCCGGTTGCGGAACCTACGGATCTGGCTTAGTAGAAGTCAGAAATCCGAATCCATACAATCAATGCGAGAGCGGGCATTGCTGGTATTTATTTCCAAATCCCAGTTCAGGCACAATCACATTGAATCTATTGCAGGGAGAAATTCCCAATTCTTTGAAAATCTACAATGCAATGGGACAATTGGTTTTGGAAACAAATCAATTAAAAGCTTATCAAAAACTGTCAATAGAGCATCTGACCTCTGGCGTTTACAGAGTAAAAATGGATTTTTCAGACGCTTCGGTTACAACTTCTCTAATAAAATATTGACACATATTTTACTTCTCTCACCGGAATTGATCTCTTTTCGAAACTTCGGGGCGATGGAGAAAAAGGCATTAAGCAAAAAGCGCAGAACCAAAATCCTGCGCTTTTCTTGTTTATAAACATGTAACCCGATCAATTAGTTTGATGACACCATCAACACTCTTTTTTGTTCGGTTTTTTGATCATCGCTGATCTTCAAAATGAAGAACTGACCATCA
>NZ_JASLCN010000017.1 GCF_030151805.1 Fluviicola sp. | reverse complement strand
GTAACCAATTGATTACTCAGCCAGGCCGAACTTCCAGGTAAAATATCACTCAATACGACTCTGTTTTGTTCATCCAAACGGTAACTGATCCCGAATTTTTCTTTTTGCGTAGAAAGTTCTTCAAAGAAGCGGTTTTTCTGAGACGGGCTAAAATACAAGGTGTGCGGATCAAAACTCATTGCAATGGCACCGAGATACATTTCCTGCAACAGTTTTTTCCCTTCAAACATCGCAAAGTAATTCGCATAATTAGCTTCCACTTTCAAACGTGCTTTCTTCTCGAATGGAGCCAGGCAATCTTTTGAAAACACTTCTGCATCTTTCGGATACAGATTCAGCATTTCCGAAAAAACAGACAGGCTTAGTTGCTCTTCCCAAAACGATTTGAAATTGCTTGCCGTTAAATCCACTTTGCCATTGATCAAAACCCTTTTAGAGCTTGTTAAAGGAACTGCTTTGCTCAGGAAATTCTTTTGAATATTCTTTATTTCATCGGAGCGCGACCGGAAAATCCGTTCAAATTCGGAGAAATAAAACTGCTTTCCGTTTTGAAAATCATCCGGTAATTTGGAACTCAAACCTTTCAGGTACGTTAAGTCCTCCACCCTGAAAATTTCCTTTTCATCGTCTACAAATGACAGCAAATATTCGTGAACCTGGTTCCCGAATGCGGCATCAACAGCACGAGGCTTCACGTGTGTTTTCTGAATCTTTTTGATCAGGAGATTGACATTTCCGGATAAAGAATCTGTTTCTCCTGCATGCGCATAACAAAACGCGTGAAAGATGAAGGTGGTGACTACAATTAGTTGTTTCAGTTGCAATTTTTTAACTTTTCTGGAGCAAAAGTACAAGGAATTTCAAAATGCCACCTGTTCAGATGGCATTTTGTTTTTTTATTGATTATTTCAAAGCGATTTTCTTTTCAATTCGCCGCTTCATTTCTTCCAAATCCGACAGGAAGGAAGAGCTTGGAGCCTGGATCATAGCCTCTTTGATTGCTTTGAGTGCTTTCTTGAACTTCAGTTGCCGTTCCAAAAGCATTGCTTCATAATAGAAAAGCAAGGCCCGGTCCATTCCTTTGCGCTTTCCGGCAAAAACCAGAAGTTTTTTCATCTCTTCAAAATCCGCCTGAATCAGGAGGCATTCCAAAAAGTAGGCATACGTTTCCACGTAATTGACATCGGAAGCCAACGCTTCTCTGAAATAGCTGTTTGCGACCGGATAATCCTTGAATATTTCCAAATGAACCCTTCCCATTAAACAATACGCAATCGGGTTATTGTCTTCATACGCCATAGCATAGTTCAACGATTCCATGCATTGTTCCAAATCGTAGGGATAACTTTCCAACGCTTTGATCAGGTAATTATTTGTTGTCATAATTTAATTCCTTGTATAATTCTTGCTTCAATTGACTTCGTTGCTTTTTGAAGGTTTTTGCTTCTTTTTTCGGCTTGAAATCCATTCCTGTAAAGGTTCTCACCGGGTTTCCGCGTTCCAGTTCATGATGCTGTGACCATTGCTGACTCACATTATCGATTATTTTCTGAAGCTGCACTTTTTCCAATTTTTCACGCATGCGTTCACGTGCCAGTTTCTTATTTTGAAGCTGTGAACGGCTGTCCTGAACAAAAACCATCGTTCCGGTTGGTGGATGAATGGCGCGAATGGCAGAGCTTACTTTGTTGACATGTTGTCCGCCCGCCCCGCTGCTTCTCACTGACTGATAAACCAAATCCTCTTCTTTCCAGATCAGTTTGTCGGGTGTTTTCACTTCGTAAATCCCTACAAACCAGTTTTTCCGTCCGTGGTTGGGACGATACGGACTTTTTTGAATCCATAAAATCGTCCCTAACCAGGTTTGAACAGGTGGTTGGATGTTCAAGCCTTTTACCTGCACGGTTGCGGAAAGAATTGTTCCGTTTTCAGCGCCCGGTGTGCGTTCCAGCGTTTCTGCCTGCAATCCTTTTGCTCTCAGATCTCTGAGCAAAGCACTCAGGATTTTCCCGGCTGCCAATTGGCATTCCAAAGGACCTTTCGCGGTTGTAATATGTAAAATTGTTGTTTCCATCTGTTTCTATTTATCCATTCTTACAATCTTCGGCGAAAATGTCCCGATTGTTTCTACCAATTCCTGTTGATTCCCCATCACGTGATGAATATTCTTGTATGCCATCGGGCATTCGTCTACTGCTCCACCAATTAAACTCACATCGGAATCTGCCAGTGTTTTCATCATTTCGCTCTTCGTAAAGCGTCCTTTACACTGAGAGCGCGAATACAAACGGCCTGCTCCGTGAGATGCGGAATTGATACTTGCTTCATTTCCTAAACCTCTGACAATAAATCCTGGCGCAGTCATACTTCCTGGAATAATTCCCATCTGCCCCAAACCTGCCGGTGTTGCACCTTTTCGATGTACAATACACGCTTCGCCGTTCACGGTTTCCTCCCATGCAAAATTGTGGTGGTTCTCTATCGTCATCAACATGCGAAGCCCCAACTTTTTGGTCAATCTTGCGTGAATATCATCGTGACACGCTTTGGCATATTCTCCTGCCAGATTCATCACTTTCCAGTATTCCTGGCCGTCGTGTGTGTTCAGATCCAACCAGGCCAAATGCTGTACTTGTCTCGGTAACGGACATTGCTTGATCGCCGACTGCGTGTACTGTTTCGCAATGGCTGCTCCCAATCCACGTGAACCGCTGTGACTTAACAATCCCAAATATTCACCCGGAGGAACTCCGGCATCTGTTGCTGTAATCGTCACGGTTCCAAACTCTACGAAGTGATTTCCTCCTCCTGACGTTCCCAATTGCTGGTAAGCCTTTCCATGAAGCTTTTTCAACAAAGGAATTTCGCGGAACAAGTTGCTTTCCAACACTTCATGATCGTGTTTGACCTTATGCGTTTCGTACATTCCGAACTTGGTATGTTCAGAAAGCAGGTTCTCCAATTGGTGCGTTCTTCCGTTGAAAAATGAAGCCGGTGCATCAAAAATGGTCATCGACATCCGGCAACCGATATCTACCCCAACTCCGTAAGGAATCACTGCATTTTTCGTTGCCAACACTCCGCCAATCGGTAATCCGTATCCGTAGTGCGCATCCGGCATCAACGCTCCCTGAACCGAAACCGGCAATTTCAGGGATTGATAAAACTGGTGTTTTGTTTGTTCATCAATTTCGTTTTCGCCGTAGATCAAAAACGGTGAGCGTTCGACCTTTAGTTCGTTGAATTTCACTTCTACCGGGGCAATTAAGCCTTCTGCTACTTTTCCCCAAATTCCGTCTCCGATGTACTGATCCGGAAAATGAAGTAATTCTGCTAATTCTGCAAGAATTCGTTCTTTACTTTCTTTCTTTTTATATCTGCTGATCAGCCCTAAGGCGATGTTCACAGAGTTGTCTCCGGGAAAACCTATTTTTAACAGGTCTTTCCCTTTTAGTTTACTTCCCATAAAATTTTCTTAGCCGACAGAAGTAAAATTCCAATCTCTGCGTTATCCGAAAATTTCCAATTCATCATTCACCATCGTGAACGCAGCATCGTAAATTTTCAAAAGCCTCGATTTTGAAGATATTCTACCTGTCTGATCCATTGAGCTGAATTCAAATCAGTCCAATTTTTTTTAACTTTTGATTAACCCGATTCGGGTTTGGAAGAGATTTCGGGGTTCAACTGCGTTCGTTCATCGAAACGCTTGAAACAAAAAAATCCGAAACCTCAATGGCTTCGGATTTTCATATGCTGTTTTGTTTAAATATCAATTCAGTGGAAAATCCAAAGCCCGCGCAAACTAGCCTTGCCAGTCGGTGCACTCCATGTAGCTTGTAACTTGAACATTTGCTTTGGTTTTAAAATTGTTAATACTAATTTCTCGATTCTTGTAATCGTCGACAACGCTTGGGCAGAAGCTTCAGCGTAGGCACAAAGGTAACGCAAAAAAAATGACACGGTTGCTATAAATCATTGATTTTTTTTGAATAAAAATCTTTATAACTATGTTATAAGAAAAAATAGCTCTGTGATTATTTGTGTAATTGTTGAGAAATTTGAAACCATTCTTACAGGTCGAATATCTTCAAAAACAAGTCTTTTTTCACTTCCGTTCCTATGTTCTCGATCCCGATAGTTATCGGGACGAACAGACCAATCACAGCAAGGGTTTCAGGATTAAAAATCACCGCTGTTCACTTCTCGATACTTTTACATATAATTTCCGCTTGGCAAGGCTCATTTAGAATTGCAAAAACTCGAAGTGACAGCAAGAACAAAAAACAAAAATCCCCGGTACTTCGACTATGCTCAGTTACCGGGGATTTTATTATCGTTAGAATCGACTTACGCCAATACTTCTTTTACTTTATCTGCTGCTTCCTGCAACAAAACTGCTGAATGCACATTCAACCCTGAATCGTCGATAATTTTCTTCGCTTCTTCAGCATTTGTTCCCTGCAAACGAACGATGATCGGAACAGGAATAGTACCGATATTTTTATAAGCATCAACAACCCCCTGAGCAACACGGTCACAACGAACGATTCCTCCGAAGATATTGATCAAAATTGCTTTTACGTTCGGATCTTTCAAAATGATATGGAATGCTTTCTCAACGCGCTCAGCATCTGCTGTTCCACCAACATCCAGGAAGTTTGCCGGGTTACCACCTGAATACTTGATAATATCCATTGTAGCCATCGCCAAACCTGCACCGTTTACCATACAAGCAACGTTACCATCCAATTTCACGAAATTCAATCCTGCAGCATCTGCTTCAACATCCAACGGATCTTCTTCAGAAGTATCGCGCATTGCAGCATAGTCCGGGTGACGGTACAATCCGTTTCCATCCAATGTTACTTTCGCATCAACTGCAATGATTTTGTTATCTGAAGTTTTCAATACCGGGTTGATCTCAAACATCGCAGCATCACATCCTTCGTAAGCGCTGTATAAAGCAACAACGAATTTCGTCATTTGCTTGAACGCTTCTCCAGACAATCCTAAGTTGAAAGCGATTTTACGAGCCTGGAATCCTTGAATTCCAACACGCGGATCGATTTCTTCCTTGAAGATCAAATGTGGTGTATCGTGAGCAACCGTTTCGATATCCATTCCTCCTTCTGTTGAATACATAATCGTATTACGACCTCTTTCGCGATCCAACAAAACAGACATGTAGAATTCTTCTACTTCAGCTTCTCCCGGGTAATAAACGTCTTCAGCAAGCAATACTTTACTTACCAATTTACCTTTCCCGTTTGTTTGAGCTGTTTCCAAATGACCACCAAGGATTCCTTTTACTTTCTCCTCTACCTGGTCAATACCTTTTGCCAAAACTACACCATGAGAACCAGTTTCTTCCACGATACCTTTACCGCGTCCACCAGCATGGATCTGTGCTTTAACCACATACCAACCTGTTCCTGTTTCTTCTGTCAATTTTTTAGCTGCAGCAATTGCATCTTCTACTTTTTCTACAACAACACCGCGTTGTACTGCCACGCCGTATTTCTGTAAAATTGATTTTCCTTGATATTCGTGTAAGTTCATGACAACTTTTTAAATTTTTGGTGCGCTAAAGGTAAGCATTAAATTGGTTCGAGATAATCCGAATTCTATAAAAATTCAATGGATTTGTAAAATTTCCGCTTCCTGTTTTCATCCGTTAAAAATCTTTGAATCCGAAACCGGTCACCGAGATTAAAATGAGATTAGAATTTAGCTTTCAAAGAATGGCTAAACAATAGATTACCTAATTTTAAGCGGAGCTCATTTATCCGTATCATGAAATTGTTTGTCACAAAAAAATTCTGGAAGCGTTTTGTCATGTATTTGATCATTACTCCGATCCTGCTCTTTTCGCTGATTGTACTGATTGTTTACTGGAAACAGGACGCCCTGGTTCAGGAATTGCTCACCACTTTAAACAAAGATTTCAAAGGCGAAATCAAGATTACCGGAAGTCATGTTTCTCCTTTTGCCAATTTTCCGCATATTTCAATTGATCTGGAAAATGTACGGATTTATGAAGGGAAGAAACAAAACGGCAAACCGATCCTGAAAGTTCAGGATGTATACGTTGGTTTTGATTTGTGGACCATCATTTCCGGAAAAACCGAAATCAAATCCATCAAAGCAAAAAACGGAAAAATGAACCTGACACAGCATCCAGACGGAAGTTTGAACCTCCTGAATGCACTTTCTTCCACTAAAAAGACAGCAGAAATTGAAGAAGAACTACACCTGGATTTGAAATCAATCGTACTGGATCATATCGATATCCGGAAATACAACGAAGCAAACCAGGTTTTGATTGATCTGGACATTGAAAAAGCAACCAGCAAATTCAAACTAAAAAACGATGTGATCGACGCGGAACTGAACAGCAAATTTCAGCTTTCGATTGCGCAACACGGAAAACCGACGTTTATTCAACACAAACATTTGCAGTTTGCGACGGAAATACTTTTCGACCAAACAAGTCATTTCCTGACCATCAATCCGACGGAAATCCAGTTGGAGAACTCTTTTTTCGGAATTGAAGGCAAAATTGATCTTGCGAATGAAATGGATCTGGACTTGAAATTGCACGGAGATAAACCCAATTTCAACCTCTTTATTGCTTTGGCTCCGGAAGAATTGATCCAAGTCTTTGAACAATATGAAAACCGAGGAAAACTTTATTTCAAAGCTTCCGTCAAAGGGAAATCGCTCAATGGTATGATGCCCGCAATCAGAGCTGATTTTGGTTGTAAAGATGCATTCTTCAGCAATGAACTGACACACAAAAAAGTAGATGGAATCCGCTTCAAGGGGTATTTCACCAATGGCGAAAAACGTTCTTTGGAAACCATGGAATTCGGAATTTCTGATTTCAGCGCACGACCGGAAACAGGGAAATTTACCGGGTTGATCAACGTTTCGAACTTCAACGAACCGAATGTCGACATGAAACTCATCTCGGATTTCAACCTGGATTTCCTCGCTAAATTTATCAATTCGCAGGAACTTACCGGATTGAAAGGAAACGTGAAACTGACCATGAAATTTAAAGACATCATTGATCTGGATCATCCTGAAAAAAGCATTGAGAAACTGAATGAGGCGTATGAAAGCAAACTGGAAGTGAAAAACCTGTCGTTCAATTCACGCAAACTGCCTTACCAGATTCACGATATTGATATCATGGCGCACATGGACGGGCATCAGGCAAAAATCGACTTCATCAACATGCATGTCGGTCGAAGCGATGTTTCGATTTCCGGACTAATCAGCGATCTTCCCGCAATCATTCATCACACGGATATTCCTGTGACAACGCAATTGAATATACAAGCCAAACGCATGGATTTCGGGGAACTTTCCAAATCAAGTGCTGACGCAAAACCGGGTGTTGACGAAGAACTGACTAATTTGCACGCCCAATTCAAATTCATCACCAGCGCAAAAGCCATTACTGAATCCCCAACGCTTCCTTTGGGAGAATTTTATGTTGATGATCTCTACGCTAAATTGAAGCATTATCCGCATGTTTTACACGATTTCCATGCCGATGTAATTATTCGCGAAGACAACTTCAAAGTGGTCGATTTCACCGGACAAATTGATCAATCCGATTTTCATTTCAATGGCGGAATTCTAAACTACAACCTATGGTTTCAGGATAAACTGAACGGAAACACGACCATTGATTTCAAACTCAATTCCAATAAACTGAAACTGGAAGATTTGTTGGTTTACAAAGGTGAAAACTTCATTCCGGCAGATTACCGACACGAAGAATTGGATCAATTGAAATTTCACGGAAATGTAGCAATGCATTTCGATCATGGGTTAAAATCAACGGATTTGCAACTCGATCATTTCACTGCAAAAATGAAGATTCACCCTCTACGGGTCGATCGCTTGGACGGAACATTCCATTTGGAAAATGAGCATTTAGTCGTGAAGGAAATGGACGCTAAAATCGGTAATTCGGATCTCCATCTGGACATGAATTACTACCTGGGAGATAATCCCGAGTTGAGAAAACGCGAGAACCTCATTCACTTGAAATCGAATCGGCTGGATATCGACCAGCTGGTCAATTACACGGAACAGGCGCCGAAAACCTCTCAAACAGCAGCGCCACAAAAAACAGATCACGACAATGTGTTCAGTATTTACGACATTCCGTTTCCGGAAATGGAATTCAGTTTCATTGTCAACGATCTGAAATATCATAAATACCATATTACGCAGTTGAACACGCAGTTTCATACCAAAAGCAATCACCACGTTTCCTTTTCGAAATGCGATCTGCACGCTGCCGGAGGTGAAATCGGCATGACGGGATATTTTACGGCAACGGATAAAAAGCACATTTACCTGCGTCCGAACCTGACAATCAAAAACATTCAGTTGGATCAGCTTTTACTGAAGTTCGACAATTTTGGCCAGGATCATGTGGTTGCTGAAAACCTGCACGGAAAATTATCTGGCTCGTTGACCGGAAAAATCCACCTGCATGCTGACATGACTCCGAAACTGGATGATTCGGAAATTGATCTGAAGATTGAAGTGCTGAAAGGTCGTTTGGAAAACTACGCTCCGATGAAAAGTTTAGCCGATTATTTCCAGGATAAAAACCTGTCTAAAATTCATTTCGACAGTCTGCAAAACAACCTGAAAATGAAAAACGGGGAAATCACCGTTCCGAAAATGGGAATCAATACATCTCTCGGTTACCTGGAAATTTCCGGAAAACAAGACGCAAAAGCCACTATGGAATACTTCATCAGTGTTCCGTTGAAAATGGTGACGGAAGCCGGTTTCAAAAAATTATTCGGGAGAAAGAAAGAGGAAGTTTCCATTGACCAGGAAGATGCCGTTCAATACAAAACGGATAAAATGCGGTTTATCACCGTGAAGATTGTCGGAAACACCGATCATTTCTCAGTGAGTCTCAGTAAGCAGAAGAAGCATAAAACGGGATAAATTATAAGAGAGAAGTGTTATCGTTCAAAAGTTTAAAGGTTGAAAAAGTTCAATGTTCTGTACGAAAAAGACATTGAACTTTTTACCTTTTGAACAGATTGAACCTCTTCATTGACAGGAAAACCTCCAATCAATGCAACTTTAGATAGATTACAAATAAACAATATGCCTAATATTTGTTATTTATAAAACATTATCATACATTTGTGACATGAACAAACATATGCACATCAGCACTTATTATTATGCGTTTCTAAATCCAGGAACCGAATAAGTCGTTATGCAAACTTTATAGCTGAAAAGCCCGGTTCTTTCGAACCGGGCTTTTTTTATTTATCCATTTTTTCTTTTTTGAAATGAAACAACAATTTGAACAGTACACAGCAGAAGATTTAGCTGTTTGGTCGACCTTATTTGAGCGACAGATTGAAAACCTGAAACACAAAGCTTCCCGCAATTACCTGGAAGCTCTTGAATCAATGAATGCTGTGTTGAATCCGTATCAGCTTCCTCATTTCGAAAAGATCAACGCATGGTTTTCGGAGCACACCGGCTGGGAAATAGCTTGTGTTCCGGGATTGATTGAAGTGGACGAATTCTTTGAATTGCTTTCGGAGAAAAAGTTTCCTTCGTCTACCTGGCTGCGTTCAAAAGACAAACTGGATTACCTGGAAGAACCGGATATGTTTCACGATATTTTCGGACACATTCCCCTGCTTTCCAATCCGGGGTACGCGCGTTTCATTCATCAATTCGGGATTTTGGGAAAAGCCCACAAAAGCAATCCGGAAATCCTGCTGCAATTACAACGTTTGTACTGGTTCACCATCGAATTCGGATTGATTTCCGAAGGAGGCGAACTTCGCATTTTCGGGGCAGGAATTATTTCTTCCTTTCACGAATCAATCTCCAGTCTTTCAGATTCAGGAGAAGTGGTTCATCATCCTTTCGACGCAGAACAGATTATTCAAACCGATTTCTGTACCAGCGAACTGCAGCAAAATTACTTTGTGCTGAATGATCTGGCTCAATTAGAACAAACAATACAAATCCTTTCAAAAAAATACACTCATGCATTGGAATCTCATAGCACATCAATTTAGAACCGTCGTGCAGTTCAAAAACCAGACGGAACTGGCAGATTTTGTTCTCCAAATCGCAAAACTAGCCGATCAGCAAGATCACCATCCCGATCTGACAATCCGGCATTGCTCCGAATTAAGTATCGCGGTTTACTCCCACGATCAGCATCAAATTACCACACGCGATCACGCACTCGTGGAAGCGATTACCAATCTTTATGATGAAGTTTCGCAGATGAGTGTCTGAGTACTTAAGTGATTTTTGAAATTTCTCTTCCTTACTTCCCGATACATCCCGGATGAAACGCCGGGACATTCGAAGTGACGGAAGAGATTTTTTTTCTACTTGCCCCAAGGTTTTGTCATTCCTGATTGTTTAAAGGGTAAACAAGAAAAGAATCACTATGAAAAAACAATTCTTATTTATTTCATTCATTGGTGCAACGGGTGCCCTGAATGCTCAATCATTTCCAAACGGAGGTTTTGAAAACTGGGTCAATCATACCCTTTATGAAGATCCTCAGTATTGGTCGGGAACAAATGCTATAAGCATATTTGGTGCAGATCCGTCTGCTATTAAATCAACAGATGCTCACGGCGGAACGTATGCATTGAAGTTGAAAACCAGTGTAAGCGATGTTGGTGGTGACGGAGAAATGGATACCATTCCAGCAGTTCTGATGCTTGGAACAATCGATATGGTCAACGATACGGAAATTATCGGACATCCTTTTAGTCATCGTCCGGATTCATTGGTTGGCTGGTACAAATTAAGTTCTCCGGGCAATGTTCCGTTTCAACTGGAATTCAGTTCTTCCAAATGGAACAGTGGTTCAGGTAGTCCGGAAACTGTTGGTGCAGCTCTTTTTGAAGGGGGAGCAAGTGCAAATTACATCCGCTTCAGCGTTCCTGTCAATTATTTGAGCAACGCAACTCCGGATTCAATCCAGGTTTTCATCATCAATACAACAGATGAATCCGTTGTTACAAACGAATTGTATCTCGATGACCTGAGTTTTGTATACAATACACTCGGGATCACTGAAAATACTGCCCAAATTGAGTTATACCCGAATCCGGTAACCAATCAGCTTACCGTACAAAGCGACGAACCCGTGCAATACATTTCTGTGAAAGACATTCATGGAAAACAGTTGTTCGAAATGTCGGGCAATACAGAAATATACCAGGTAGAAACAAGTCACTTTACATCCGGTGTTTACTTCTGTGATTTGGTCTTTTCGAATGGTTCATCCAAACGCTTAAAATTTGTCAAACAATAAGTCTCTGTCAGTCACCCCTGCTCCAGAAAAAGAAGGTCCGCTACATGCGGACTTTTTTTTTGAGAAAATCTTATCCGGGAATTTAGATGATTTCCAAAAAAGCACGCAAAACCATTGAAAAAAACTTTTTTCCGTCGTTTTAACCCAAGGTTTTAGATGTGAGAATTGTCTTATAATCAGAATACTAAAATCAAATATCATGAAACGATTAATCAAAAAAACGCACCTCTTTACCGGAATTTTATTACTAGCAGGAACATTTGTTTCGGCTCAGAAAGAACCAACTCCAAAATTGAAAAATTACCTGGAAGTTTCTTACGGTCCGAATACAACTTTGAATTTCCAGTCTTTGTCAACGATGAACGGTCAGCAGGATCAATTCGAATTCAATAACATCAACAGCCTGGGAACTTTAGGTCTTCGTTACGATCATTTATTGACTCCTTCATTCAGTTTAGGAATTGATTTTTACTACCTGCAACGAAAATCTACCGGAACAGTAACGGAATTTAACTCCGGGATTCAAAGCGAAGCTCAGTACATTGTGAATCGCTTTAAGACACAAATACGCATTGCCTACCACTTCCCTATTTCCAATCCCAACATAGATGTGTACATTGGAGGTGGTGTCGGGATGAACAATCAGATAAGAAAATTGATTATCAATGGCACTACAGCTTCCAGAAACGAATATCCACTCAATATCAATCTGCCTGTTTCTTTGAGAACCTATGCCGGGTTGCGTTATTCTTTCAGTAAACATTTTGGTGTGAATGCCGAATTGGGAATCGGTGGTCCGTTGTTTAATGCCGGTTTTCATTTCCGTTTCTAATGATTCAAACACCCTGTTTTCAGGCCTAATCTATTCAAATTCAATAATTCCGTCTAATTTTGGCGGAATTATTGAAAAAAATCATCATCGACCAAAGGTTTTTGATTTGACAATTGTTTATTCACTGAAACCTCATCTTTGAGCAAAGTATTATGAAGACAATACAATTGGGTTCTTTTTGGAAATTCGCGCTTTTAAGCATGCTGCTTTTGCCGGTCATTGGCTCCGCACAACAAGCTGAAAAACCGTTTAAGAAGTTTAACCTTTCTATTGGCTATGGATTGGTCAGTTATTTCTACTCTCCGAACCAGGAAACAACGACCTATTATATGGTTGACAGCATTAACAACATTCAATCTTCCCAAACAGATTTGGTTGTTACAGATATCAAAATAAAGCCGATTTTCCTTCGCTTTGATTACAAATGGGACAAAAAAAACAGTCTTGGTTTTATGATCACTTACAATGGTTATAAAGCGTCGGGTACACGAACAGATTCTATCTGGAACGGTTCCTCGGGCTACGATATTTCCAGCAGCAACCTGTTTTACAGTATGCACCGTTTGCGTTCTCAGGTGGTTTATACCCGTCATTTTTTTGTGGACCGTCCAAAAGTGAATACCTATTTCTACACAGCATTGGGATTTAATCTGAAGTTTAGCAAGTTCAAGGAAGAAAAGCAGAAAGGAGAAGGAGGAATGCCAAGCAGTTCCGGCATGGATATTTCACGCGGCTTTCCAATCACGGGTCGAATTTGTTATGGTTTGCGCTACAACTTCAGTGAAAGCATGAGTTTACTTACGGAAGTGGGTCTTGGCGGACCCTTTCTATCAATTGGTTTAACAGCTAAGTTTTAATTCGACAAAAAGCATTCCGTGGAAATCGAACTGATAAAACGTTGTATTGAAGAAGACAGGAGAGCGCAGGAACTCTTTTACAGGCAATGTTATGCCAAATTTATCGGCACGGCCTATCGCTACTCAAACGGAAAGGAACAAGCGGTGCATTTTTTCAACCTGGGTTTCGTAAAGATTTTATTGAACCTGAAAAAATACGATCAAAACAATCCGTTTGATTATTGGGCAAAACGCGTCCTCATCAATACGATACTCAACGAGTTGAAAAAGGAAAAACGCGAGCAAGATCGTGTGAGACCTACCGAAGATATTACGCAATTCACACAAACGTCCTGGGATGATGAAGATGACGCGATCATCCGGGAAAAGATTGAATTAATCCGGGAAAAAGCCCAGCTCCTGCCTCCGATGACCAAGAATGTATTCAATCTGTATACGATTGACGGATATAAGCATCACGAAATTGCCAGTTTGCTCGACATCAACGAAAACACCAGTATGTGGCACTATTCGGATGCGAAAAAGAAATTGCGAAAAATGTTAGACATCAATTAATTGAAAGCGATGGAAGATTTTAACAACATAGAATTTGATCCGATTCCCGAGGGATTGGAGTTCAACGAAAGTTACATGCAAGATGCATTTGCATTGTACGACGCTGAAAAGCAAAAACAAAGACGACGCATCCTGATTTGGTGGCTTACTTCCGCATTGGGCTTCGCTTCCATTTTGTTGGTCGGAATATACTTCTTCACCAAAGAAAACGCTTCGGATTCAGCTGAGAAAAAAACACGCATCGAAAAAGGAATCTCTGCTCAGAACAAAGCCGCGAAGAATGCATCTTCTTCCGTTGAAAGCAAGAATCAAATCACTCAACCGGTTATCGCAGCGAATCGAAATGCTTCTTACAATCCGGTAAAAACAGGTGGAATTGATCTTAAAAAGAGAACTGCTTTCAAATTCAGCACTTCTTCAAAGCATCACACGACAGAAAATCACACTCCGGAAGTTTCCAAAAAAATGCGCAATTCATTTAAAAATAAACGTACCCGTACAAAAATTGTCGCTGCTTTCGAAACAGATAGTATGAATCATACTATTGAAGCAAATACCATTGCTCCGGCTTCTGTTCATTTAATGACTCAACCTGTAACTCCGGATAATCTGAATCAAAGAGTTGAAACCGATTTCAGTCAGTTCCCGGATCTGGATACTTTGCCGTCCAAACCGGTGCTGCTTGCATTTAACCAGGATAGCTTAGTCAAACGAACAATTGACAGCCTGGGTAATTTTACTCAAGTTGAAGTTCAGCCTCGTAAACACCAGCTATTTCTGAACCTTGGAGTAAACACGATGTTTGGGATGAAGGAACTACAACATCGTGTGATCTTCAAGGAAAGTATCGGGATTTCGTACAATTATCAGCTTTCAGAGAAGATCGGAATCGGTGTAGGCCTGGAATATCATTCCATTCCGAGGATTACGTATCGCAGAATTGTCGGCGACACAACTAAATCCGACAAAACGACCACTATTCTGAACAAAACAACGCTCAATTACATCAGTTTGTATCCTCAAATGAGTTTCCATCTGTGGCCTCACCACAAAGTAACGGCCGGACTCGGAATTGAGTATTTGCTGACTGATCCGGGAGAACGGTATGAAATTGAAAATTACACCAACGAAAGCTCCAAAAGAACGAATAGTAAATTGTATTACAGCAC